>JALXCH010000264.1 GCA_026991005.1 Calditrichia bacterium
AAGCTCATGTTGATCGTATCGATCGCATTGTCATGGATCGGAGTGGCATTTTCATGGTGCGTGGTTCCACCGTCCGGAAACCAGACACCTTTTGCCATGCGCCCGTTTTGCTCTTTTGCGATACCAAAATTCAGTGCCACACCTTTGCGCATGTTTACCGATCGGATCATCTTGGTCGACAATCCCTGATCGATATCGATGGTTGCGTTTTTGAACAGCTCGTCGATCGATGGCGTTTGGTAGGTGACCTTGCTTTTGCCGCCTGTTGTACTGACCGAGACCACTTTTAGTGCCAGACCTTCGGGCATATTGGCACCGGGAGGTATGATTTTGACTTCGCCTTTTTTCCAGTTTTTGACCACATTGGGGTCTGAAAATGTGATCGAACCCGCTCCTCCCGTTTGACCTTCGACGATCTCTATATGTGATGTTTCATCCGAAGTCAAAGGCTTGACATCGTCATTGAGTACGATTTCATTGGGGGGCTTTTGTGTAGAACCCCCTCCACCACATCCGGACAACATAGCCAACAACACCACTACCATCAACCCACGAAACCAAACTCGCATCGCCTTCCTCCTTGAAAATTTCAGATTTATCACTTATTGTATCAAAATAGCTCTCTCTCTCTCTCTTAATTTTAAGCTTAAATTTATCTTTTATTTGGAAAGTGGTAAGAAAGTAACAGGGGATTAGGAATCAGGAGTTAGGGAAGGAAATTTTTTATTCTGAATTAAAATATGTTCAATATTTTAAGGAAATTTTTAATTAAATAATGACTTATCCACACAAGCTATAAGGCAGATAAAATAAAAGTCTCCCTTTCTCCTATTCTGGATTGATAATAAGACCCATCTGCATTCATCCTGGAAAAAGTAAATTTTTAAAAATGGACTTGAATTTTTACTTTTCTTTGTTTAATATTATTATATGATGTTAAATAATGATAAACTCTGGCATGTACAAGGAATTGAACATATAATAGATGGTTTTGCAGAAATAATGATTCTTGAGGAGACCAAAAAATATTCAAAAATAGGAAAATCTACTTTTTATAGGATGGAAATGGAAAGCAAAATCTCTGGTGTCAAAGTAGAATTTAAAGCATCAAAAGATATAAAAGGTTGCTATGCTTTACTCTCAGATGTTGCTTCTCAGGTATATTCAAAAATTTTCAGGTCACAAAAGTTCAAAAACAACAAAAATTTATACCCAAGTAAGTACAAAGAACCATTAAGTGAAATTGGGTGCGATAGGTCACTTGAAATAATAAGATATAAACATGAAAGAGATGGAAGAATATAGCAGAGAATTAAGTAAATTGCTGTCTGAGGAGAAGGAACTGACAAAGAAGGTAAAAAAGGTTTTCAAGTCACTTGGTTGGGAGGTATAAATTCATGGAAACCTGGGATTTAGATTATAAAGAAAAGTTTGGAGATTCTGCTTTGAAAGTAATATGTGGAATGGCAAATACAAAAGGCGGCAGAGTAATTATTGGTGTAGCAGATGATGGTAGGATTAAGGGGATTAACATAACAAATGAAAAATTAGAAAAGATTAGTGAAAAAATCGCTAATAAACTTGGAATACACCCCCATATAGAAGTAGAAGATAGAGAAAGTAAAAAGATACTTGTTATAACAGTTCCAAAATCAAAAGTTCCCATATCATTTAATGGAAAATATTATGAAAGGGTTGGAAATACCACAAGAGAAATGAAATATGAAAGATTAAAAACATTTTTT
>JALXCH010000265.1 GCA_026991005.1 Calditrichia bacterium
GGCAATCATATTTTTATCACTTACTCAAGGAAATATCCTTTTCAACAGGATTTTGAAGCACTCTCGAATGACTGGAAAACGGTTGGTGATGATATTCGTAATGCCATTCATATTTTTTCGGAGTCAGAGCTAATTTCAGAAAATAAGAAGAATTCAGAATGAATTTTACAACAATTGCATTTCAAGGAAAAACTTAATTAAATCTTGTGCTGTTTCCTTTCCCTCTTAACAAAAAATAAATCATTGTTTTAAACTTTACTCCGTCCCCCGGTGAACAATTTTTCTCTTTCTTTTCCCATTATTTTTTTTATTTTTGAGTAAAGCCGGAGGGAGTGAATCCTTTCTTAACCCCCGGCTGTTTAATTGTATTTAAAAAGCGGGTAAACAATCATGCGACCCAGGTATTATCTCACAATTCTGTTGCTGTGGATGTTCTGGGTAAGTTCTCTGCCCGCCCAGTGGTTTTATTATGGTCGCAATAAGGTGCAATACACCCACTTCGACTGGCACGTGCTGAAAACAGAGCATTTCGACATTTTTTACTACCCGGAGATGGAGACGCTGGCCGAACAGGGGGCACATTTCGCCGAAAGCGCCTATCACTATCTGGAAAACAAATTTAATTTTTCCATCAACCGACGCATACCGCTCATTTTTTACAGCTCCCACCTCCACTTCGAACAAACCAACATTACCCCGGCTTTTGTCCCGGAAGGTGTGGGCGGCTTTTTTGAATTCGTGAAAGGACGGGTCGTTATTCCCAGCGATGGCAGCGTGAACCTCTTTCGCAAAGTAATTTATCACGAGCTGGTTCACGTATTCATGCATAGTAAAATTTATTTTGTGAATAAAGAACATGCCCGGTTCGAAGGTACTTATCCACCCCTCTGGTTTGTGGAAGGGCTGGCGGAATACTGGTCCAGCGCCTGGGACGCGCAGGCGGAGATGGTCATTAAAGATGCCGTGTTGAACAATTACATCGTTCCCCTTTCCCAGATGTACCGCATCTCCGGTAGTTATATGATGTACAAGGAAGGGCAGGCCATTCTGGAATATATTGCCGAACATTACGGGGAAGAGAAAATTCTTCTCCTGATGGAAAATATCTGGAAGTACAGCCGGTTCGAAGAAGTTTTCCGGGATGTCATCGGGAAAACATACCCCGAGTTCGACCAGGAATGGATTTATTATTTGAAAAAGAAGTATTACCCACTCATCAAAGAGCAGGATTTTTCCCGGGTAACCACTACCACCATTGTTCGGGATGGTTACAATTTCAAACCGGCATATTTCCGGGATGCCGATAAACGGGAGTATGTGGTATTTGTGGGGAATCGGGGTGGTTACTCCAACATTTTTATCAAACCCCTCCGCAAACAGCCTCTCCATTTACCGGAACATGTGGGCGTGCTGGTAAAAGGGGAGCGTACCTCCGATTTTGAATCGTTTCACCTCTTCTCCAGCAAAATCGATGTGGATAAGGAAGGGAATCTGGTCTTTTCGGCAAAAAGCGGAGAAAACGACGCCCTGTACCTCTTTAACATCCCCGAACATCGCGTCGTTAAGAAATTTCAGTGGGAGAAGGTGGTGGGCATCTCCTCGCCGTCCTTTTCGCCGGATGGCCATCAGGTGGTGTTCAGTGCGCTGGATTTTGCCGGAAAACAAGATATCTATTTACTGGATTTGCGCACGGGCGACCTCCAGCGCTTAACCGATGATTATTATGACGACCGAGCACCATCCTTCTCCCCGGATGGGCGCAAAATCGTCTTTTCTTCGGATCGTACACGTTTTGGCATCGATTGGAAGTACAACCTGTTCCTTTACCATCTGGATACCGGATTAATTTATTATGTCACCGCCGGTCCGCATCAGGATCGCACCCCGGTCTGGTCTCCCGATGGCCGCTACATCGCTTTTACCTCCGACCGGGATTCTTCGTTAAACATCTGGATTGCGGATGTCTCCGCCATTCAGGAATGGGATGCCGAAAGTTACCGCCAGGTACACCTCCGGCAAATTTCCAATTTCGCCAATGCAGCGTTCGATCCCGAATGGGCGGATTCCTCCCGATTGCTTTTCGCTGCCTACGAGAACAACCGCTTTCAAATTCGCATGATGGAAGATATTCCCGGTAAATTCGAGAAACCTTACCGCCTGGTGCACAATTCGCCTTTGTTCGGCAATCGACACTGGCATGTGCCGCGGCTCTCCGGAAGCAAAGTCCAGGCGCGGCAAAAGTACCGTAAAAAGTACGATCTGGATGTGGCACAAACCCAGGTGAGCCAGGATCCCTTCTGGGGAACCACGGGCGGCGCCACCCTGGCTTTTTCCGATGTGCTGGGCAACGATCAATATTTCTTAATGATTTACAACAACACCCAGACCCGTGCCGATTTCTTCAAAAGCTTCAATGTGGCAATTACCAAAGTGTCGCTGGAGAAACGAACCAATTTTGGGTACGGACTGTTTCGCATCTCTGGCCGTTTTTACAACCTTCGGGACGGGTTTTATTACGAAGACCGCGCCGGGGGATTTTTCACCATCAGCTACCCTTTCTCCCAGTTCGAACGCCTGGAATTTAATACCAATTTAAGTTACTCGGACAAAGATGTGTACGGAGTTTATCGCCGCATGGCACTGCTTTCCTCCAATTCCATCACTTTTGTTTCCGACAACTCCATCTGGTATTACACCGGTCCCATCAATGGGCATCGGTACATGATTTCTCTGGCGAACACCTACGATGTGCGCTGGTCGAACGTGAACTACTACACCATCTGGTTGGATTTACGCCAGTACATTCGCATCAGCAAACCGTTTACATACGCCCTGCGGTTGCTGACTCTGTACAACGAAGGGAAAGAAACCCGCTGGTTTTATCTGGGCGGGAGCTGGGATTTGCGGGGATATCCTCGCTTTTCGCTGCGTGGGGAGAAAATATTTTTGTTTTCGCAGGAATTGCGTTTCCCGCTGTTGAATTTGTTGATGCTGCAATTTCCTTTTGGTAGTGTGGGATTTCCGGGCATTCGCGGTGCGATATTTCTGGATGCCGGAAACGCTTGGAACGACCAGTGGAAGGGACTGTTGGGAAGCGCCGGTTTTGGATTTCGGATGAATCTGGGAGGTGTGCTGGTGCTGCGGCTGGATATTGGCCGTCGAACCGATTTTAACAAATTTACCTCCCGCTGGTTTACTCAATTTTTCTTTGGATGGGATTTTTGATGAAACAGCCCCTGAAACATCGGGCGAGGTTCGGGTTGGTGAGCGCGGCGGTGCTCACGGGCATATTGTTCCTGCTGGCATGTGGAGGTCTGGTAAAACTGCACATTTCCGAGAGAGCCTTTGCTCCCGAAGCGGAAAAATGGGCCCAACCCTACGGAAATATGCAACGGCAGCACCGGGTGAAGGGTGATGTGCCCCCGCCCTATGGAGTGGTGTGGCAACGACGGTATCGCAGTGTGGTCACCGATCACCCGCTGGCAATCGACAGCGTGCTGGTGCTCACCACCCAGAGCGGCATGATGGCCTATTTCCATCTGCCCGAAGGGGATTTGATGGGCGATGGTCACCTTATTCCGGGAATGAGCCACGGCCCCACCATCCGGGAGAACATCGTTTACGTCTCCGGTAACCTGGGCGATTACACCCTGGCGGCTTTTGATATGAGCAATGTACAGGTACTGTGGAAAACCCGTTTTTCCCATTTGAACAGCTCCCCCCTGCTGTGGGACGATCGGGTCATCGTGGCGGGGGATTCGGGAAAGGTGCTGTGTGTGCAGGCACAGGATGGGAAAGAGGTGTGGCGATATTCCACCGGCGAAACCGTTTTTGGAAATCTGGCTGCGGATTCTAACTCCCTGTATCTGGCCGATGTGCGCGGGAGGGTGGTTTGCCTGGATGTGCGCAGCGGACAGCCACGCTGGCAGGTTCAGGTAAAGGAAAATGTTTACGCCGGGCCCACCATCGGGGAGGGACTGCTTTTTCTGGGCACGACGGCGGGGATATTTTACGGCATCGATACCCGAAACGGGGAAATCCGCTGGCAATTCCGCACCCGCGGTTCGATTTACGGCCATGCCGCTTACGGAGATGGTGTGGTTTATTTTGGTTGCGACGACCACTACGTGTACGCTTTGCGCAGCCACGATGGAAGCGAACTCTGGAAGTTTCGCACCGGGAGCATCGTAAACACCACGCCGCTGGTAGGGGATCAGTTTCTCTATTTTGGCGGCTGGGATCGCTTCTTTTACGTGCTGGATCGCTTTACCGGCGATTTGATTTACCGGCAGGAATTTCCCCGCCCGTTTAAATCGTCGCCTATTATTTACCAGGGGAAAATTTATTTCCATCTGGCCAATTACAAATTATTTTGTCTGGAGAATCGTCCCGGTCAGGCCGGGGGAGGAAATAAATGAGATTTCTTTTCGTTCTGTTAATCGCTGTTCTTCCTGCGCTGGGGCAGAATTCCAGCAAACCTGCCACCATTCGGGTGCATTCGTCCCCTTCCGGACTCACGGTACGCATCGACTCGCTGGTGGCGGGAAAAACACCGGTGGATAGCATTGCTGTTTCCCCGGGATTACACCGGGTGGAAGTGGCCAGTCCCTACCCCGGATTGTGGAATTACGCCGACCTCCAGCAAACGGTGATGCTGCAACCGGGGCAGGACACCACACTTGTTTTCCGCTACTACCGGATGGTGCTGATTAATTCGATACCCTTCCATGCCCGGGTGCAACAGGGAGAAACAGAGATTGGCGAAACGCCTTTTTACCTCCCGTTCGAACCCAATCGCGGTAAAACGTTTCTGGTGAGCAAATTAGGGTATCAATCCCGCGAGTTCACCCTGCTCACTCCAGAACCCGTACTGATTTATCTTGAACCAATTACCCCGGAAATTTCCATGGTAGAACAAAGCTCCTTTAGCTACGCACTGCTTCATACCAATTTAAAGAAAAAATTTCTCTTTTTAACCGGGACGCTGGTAGGCCATTGGCTGGCGTTTTATTTTAAAAATGTTGCCGATGCCCATTACGACCGCTACCTGCACACCAGCGACCCCGTAGCGATGGAAAAATACTGGAACGAGACCCGCAAATACGATCGCTATTCCGATATTACCCTGGGAGTCTCGTACGTCTTTTTAACCGGATTGATTTACACGGTGGTCTGGCACTAATTTTTTAACAGGGAGGAAGGTCGCTTTTGAGAATTTTTATTATTGAAAATCCGGAATGTCCCCGTCAAAATATTCCAGGTTTGTGGGCGAAAGTGAATTGGTAGAGCCAGCGTTCATTGGAAATAAGCCTTCACCAACTCTCTAACACGCTGAAGCGGACGACGGGAAGTGTGCTTTTTGACGGGTTTCCGGAAATAATCTGAAAAACCGAGCTTGCTATGCGCAAAAATCCGTTCCGAATATTTTTTCACCCCCTCTTTGTGTTTGTGATGGTGCAGATTGCCTGGCTCACGCTGGTGGGGTTGTGGATTTACTGGTTCACCTCAAACTACATTATTTTAAAGCAGGTGGGGGAGCGGATTGCCCCGCGCATGGTGAACACCGGTTCCCAGATTATGGCACTGATTTCGGGGCTGGTATTGCTGGTGATGGTGCTGGTAGGGATTTATTTTGTTTTCATCTACCTGACCCGACAAATTAATATCACCCGCCTGTACGAAACGTTCATTGCTAATTTTACCCATGAGCTCAAATCGCCGCTGGCTTCGTTACAACTGCATCTGGAAACATTGCGCTTGCGCCGGGTTCCACCGGAGAAGCAGCAATTATTCATCGATATGATGCTAAAAGATACCCGCCGCTTAAAACATTTGATTGACTCCATCTTGAATATCTCCCAGATTGAACAGAACAAAATGGGGTACAATTTCCAGGTGGTGGTGGCAGAACGATTTGTACGGGAAGCAATCCGGGAATTACGCGAAATGTTCAAACTCCCCGAGGATGCCATTTCCATCGTGGGTTCGGCACCTTTCGAGTGGGTGGTGGATCGGGAAGCCATGAGCACGGTCTTTTCCAATCTAATCGACAATGCCATAAAATATACTCCGGGAAAGTTTCGGTTAACGGTGGAATTAAGCTGTACAGAGAAAAATATTTGCATTAAATTTAAGGATAAGGGAATTGGCATTGCTTCCCGGGATTTACCCCGGGTGTTCGAAAA
>JALXCH010000266.1 GCA_026991005.1 Calditrichia bacterium
CCTTCCGGCTGCGCAGGTAATAAATGGTGAGCCCAAAACCGATGGTGTGGGCAATTCCCACCGCCAGCGCAGCTCCCCGGGTTTCCAAACGAGGGAAACCCAGTTTACCAAAAATTAAAATGGGAAGCAGAACCAGATGAATAAAATTGGCCAGTAAATTAACCCGCATGGTCAGCAGGGTGTCCCCGGCCATGCGTAAAATCCCCAGCGCAATGAAATTCAAAATGAAAATGGGAGCAAAGTACGATGCGGTTTGCATCCACACCGTGCCGTAATGCCGGGCGATGGGCTCTTCTTCTTTAATGAGGTGCATGATGGCCGAGCCACCAAAATACCACAACAACCCGATGATGATGGACATGATGGTGCCCATCATCAACGCCTGGCCCAGCACATGGTTGGCATTCCAGGTATCGTTGGCTCCCAGATAGCGCAGAATAATAATGGAGGCCCCCATCACGAAGGTGAGGACAATGGCAAAGGTAAGCAGCACAATTTGCAGGGAAATACCGACCCCGGCCAGTGCTGCCGCCGAAAGATGCCCGATAAAAATAGCCTCGATCAACCAGGTGATGGTTTGTGAGGAAAGATCGATGACTGCAGGCAAGGACGTTTTGAGAATGTCCTTCAGGGGCGATTTTGGTTTCCGCTCTGCCATTAACCTCCTGAGAAATAATTAAACCGGCTATTCTGGAAAGACCAGGGGGATGCAAAAATAAAACAGGGGAACTCACTGCACCATCCAGCCAGTTCCCCTTTTCAATTAACGATAATATTCGTAATAATCGGCACCCAGGTGGGTTATTTGCTCTTCACCCATCATAAAGCGGAGGGTGTTTTTCAATTTCATTAATTGAATAAACAGATCGTGCTCGGGGTACAATTCCGGCAAATGCATGGGACTTTTGTAGTAGAACGAAAGCCATTCCTGAATACCATGGAAACCGGCGCGACTGGCCAGATCCATGAACAAAGCCAGATCCAGCACAATGGGAGCCGCCAGAATACTATCCCGACAGAGAAAGTCGATTTTAATTTGCATGGGATAGCCCAGCCATCCGAAAATATCGATGTTGTCCCAGCCTTCTTTGTTGTCCCCACGCGGTGGATAGTAATTAATGCGAACTTTATGATAGTATCCCTGATACAGGTCGGGGTACAACTCCGGCTGCAGAATCTGATCCAGCACGCTGAGCTTGCTCTCTTCTTTGGTTTTAAAGGATTCGGGATCGTCCAGCACCTCGCCGTCCCGATTGCCCAGAATATTGGTGGAGAACCAACCCTGCAATCCCAGCAAACGGGCTTTCAGTCCCGGTGCCAGGATGGTCTTCATCAGCGTCTGTCCGGTTTTGAAATCCTTTCCGGAAATGGGTACTTTGTTTTCCTTAGCCAGCTCGTACATGGCCGGGAAATCGGTGGTCAGGTTGGGCGCTCCGTTGGCGTAGGGATAGCCCAGCTTCAGGAAAGCATAGGCGTAAATCATACTGGGAGCAATCCCCGGGTCGTTTTCTTTTAGCCCCTTTTCGAAAGCTTCCAGACTCTGGTGCACCGGGCCCGGACTGAGGAAAATTTCGGTACTACCCGTCCACACGCCCACAATACGGTCTAAACCATGCTCTTCTTTGAATTTCTGGATGTCTTCCATCAGCATCTGGGCGTAATCCCATTTGGTTTTGGCGGATTTGATGTAGGTTCCATCCAGCTTCTTCACATAATCTTTGCTAAACACGCCGCGCATGGGCCGGATGGTTTCCAGTTCCGGTTTTACCTGATCCAGCAATTCTTTTTTCAACACGCCCGCTTTCAGGGCTGCCTGGTAGGCATTATCCTCGAAGATGTCCCATCCGCCAAATACCAGATCCTCTAATCCGGCCAGGGGAACGAAATCCTTGATTAACGGCATGCGTTTCTCGGTGCGCTTGCCCAGGCGAATGGTACCCATCTGGGTGAGGGAACCGATGGGTTTGGCCAGACCCTGACGAATAGCAATCACCCCGGCCATAAACGTGGTGGAAACCGCTCCCATTCCCGGCGTGAGAATACCCAGTTTACCCCGGGGCTCAGCGATGTCAATTTTCGTTGGTTGATTCGAACTCATACGACTCCTCCTTACACAATCGATGTTCAAGGTGCAACTTATTGGCCTGGTTTTGAATTATGCAGAATGATGCCGGCCAGAAGTTGAACCTGCTACTGTCGGTTTTATTTACACACCGGATTCTTCTTCCAGTTCTTCGGACGATTTTTCCAGCTTCTCCTGCTGCCAGACGTGATACATGCGCTGTAATGCGGTAAAATTGGCCAGGATGGCAATCATCCACACCACCACCTCCAGCAAGTAGGGATGAATAAGGGAACTGAATCCGATATACACGATACGTTCGGGACGCTGCATGATGCCCACTTTACACTCGTACCCCAGACCTTCGGCTCGGGCTCGCACATAGCTCACCATCATGGAACCGCCCAGCGCCAGAAAGACCATGATGCTGGTAAAGGGGTGATTCTTTTCCACAAAATAGATTGCCACGCCCAGAAACATGAACACTTCAGCGTAGCGGTCCAGACTGGAATCCAGCAAAGCCCCGAATTTGGAAGACAGACCGCTTTTGCGCGCTACCTTTCCGTCGATAATATCGCAAATTCCACCCAGCAAAATAAATGCACCCCCCAGCCGAATGTCGTGTTTGGCATAAAACACCGCGCCAATAAACGAAATAAACAATCCCAGTACCGTGAAATGATTGGGGTGCACATTCAGGCGTACAATTCCGTCAATGAACGGTTCAATAAGCTGAATAAACCAGTTCTTAATGGAATTGGGAAGTACCGAAAATTCTTTCTTAGTTGCCATTCTGGTTTACATCTCCGCTTAACAACGGTTTAAAATTTTTTCCGGCAATGAGTAACACAATTTCGCCTTTTAATTTACGAGATTTTATTTGAGCCAACACATTTTCGGCAAAGCCACGCACGAATTCTTCGTGCATTTTGGTTAGCTCACGAGCGAGCACAATATAACGATTTCCTAATGTTTTTACAATGTCTTCTAATGTTTTTTCAATTCTCACTGCGGACTCGAACAGGATAATGGTACCGGTTTCTTCGGCTAAAACGCGCAGGCGGGTTTGCCGCCCTTTCTTGCGGGGAAGGAATCCTTCGAACAGGAAGCGGTCGGTGGGCAGACCGGAAGCCACCAGTGCCGCCAGCACCGATGAGGCACCCGGCACCGGCACCACCCGAATCCCCCGTTGAATCGCCGCCATCACCAATTTGTGGCCGGGATCCGAAATTAAAGGGGTGCCTGCCTCGGAAATTAAAGCAATCTGTTTCCCTTCTTCTAAATAAGCCAGAATCTGGGGAATCCGACGTTTCTCGTTGTAGGAATAGTAACTTAACATGCGATTGGAAATGGATAAATGAGACAGCAGACGGGCGGCGGTGCGGGTATCTTCGGCCAGTACTAAATCCACCTCCCGCAACACCCGAATCGCCCTCCGGGTGATATCTTCTAAATTTCCGATGGGAGTACTGACCACAAACAAAACACCGGATTGTGAAAGCTGGGTCTTCGTAATGCCACCTCGCTGTTTAAAAAAGACCGTCTCCTGTTCCACCCGCGTATTTAAACGCTTTCCATAATTCACAAAATAATAAATTAGATGAGAAAAATGAATATGTCAAACAAAAATAAATCCTGATGGATCATTAAATCACGGATTTTGATTAACCCAAATTCTTTCCTTTGGGAAGTTTGAAAACGAACACAATTATCCTAAAAATTTATGTGTTAAATAGAATTCGTTCCTATTTAGGACTTTTTTGGGTTCCTTTAGCCACAAATGAATTTGTAAACTATGCGCCATGTACATTCCCTCCTTACCGGAATGGGGTTCTCTTTCAATATTTTCATTGCCTTTCCTAAAGTTCGGTATCTCTCTGGGCATTCTTGATATTCGGTGGGCTCAAAAATCCTATTCATCTTTCCTAAAATTTTATCGAACAATAAAACCCCAACCCCCAATTTTCTATTTTATGCACAGCATCCTTCCCGTGTGCAGCATCCCCTATCCCGAAGCGATCCGCTCGGATTCTCTACGCTCTATGCCCCTATGCTTTATGCCCCTATGTCCCTATTCTCTATGTCCTTATGCCCTATGCCCCAATTCTCCTTCTGCCCTTTTCCAAAGAATTAGTATCTCACTGTAGTCTCTGTGTTTTCTGTGGTTTTCAGATATTTTCAGTGGTTTTCATGGTAGCAATATTTTTGCATATCATAATAAAAATTATGAGATTAGGGAAGAAAAATTGTTCAATTTTGCAAAAAATTATTTTTTTCACAACCCTTGACTTTTTCAAAAAAAATGATATATTATACTGGACAAGTTAAGTATAATATCTATGAACTCGTTTATTACTCGCGAAAATGATTATGCCATTCGAATTTGTGCATATCTGGCCGGAAATTACGACAGCGGCCCCATTCCCCTCTCGGAAATATCTCGTAAGCTTTTCATTACCCGAGCCTTTGCCCACAAAATTGTGCATCGACTGAAACGCAATAAAATCATCGCCACGGTCCAGGGAAAACATGGTGGTATTTACTTGAAAAAACATCCAGAAAAACTGTCCATTTACGATATTTTAACGGCCATGGGTTTTAATTCAACCATGAACGAATGTGTGGTTAAACCGCAAATTTGCCCCCTGGTAGCCGGATGTAAAATTCACCTGTTCTTTATGGAACTGGAAGAATACCTCCTGAAGCAATTAAAGGAGCGTAAAATCATAGATTTCTCCATAACGGATGAAGTTTTGTCCCTGGGGTAAAGTTCTTTCACTAATTAAAATAAGGAGGCTTATATGAGTGTACTTACGTTAGCGCGATGGCAGTTTGCCATCACCACCGTTTACCACTTCTTTTTTGTACCTCTCACCCTGGGCCTGTCCATTTTTATTGCCATTATGGAAACGGCTTATGTGAAGACAGGCAACGAGAAGTACAAAAAGATGGCCAAGTTCTGGGGCAAGCTGTTTCTAATCAACTTCGCCATGGGAGTGGTCACAGGTATTGTGCAAGAATTTCAGTTCGGGATGAACTGGTCGGAATACTCTCGTTTTGTGGGCGACATTTTCGGTGCTCCTCTGGCTGTGGAAGCGTTGCTGGCCTTCTACCTGGAATCCACCTTTATCGGGGTGTGGGTATTTGGCTGGGATAAGCTTTCCAAAGGAGTCCATCTGGCTTCTGCCTGGTTATTTGCCATTGGTTCCAACCTCTCGGCACTCTGGATTCTAATTGCGAACTCTTTTATGCAGGAACCCGTGGGCTTCGTTCTGCGCAACGGCCGTGCGGAAATGACCAATTTCTTCTCTCTTCTTTTCAATCCACACGTCTGGGTGCAGTTCCCCCATGTGTTTTTCTCCGGCGTAACTCAGGCCGCTTTCTTTGTGCTGGGAATTAGTGCCTACCATCTGTGGAAGAAAAAGGATGACCTGGAGGTATTTCAGACCTCCTTTAAATGGGCGGCAGTGTACGGCATTATTGGTACGGTGCTGGTCATTCTGGTGGGGCACACTCAGGCTCAGCACATGGTCAAAGTGCAGCCCATGAAAATGGCAGCCGCCGAAGCCCTGTGGAATAGCGAAGATCCGGCATCTATGTCCCTGTTTACCATTGGAAACGAAGCGGAACGCAAGGATGTGTTTGCCATTAAAATTCCCGGGCTCCTCAGCTTCCTGGCCTACAACTCTTTTAGCGGCGAGGTAAAAGGAATTAATCAGATTCAGGAGGAATATGCCCAGAAATATGCCGACAAATACGGGCCGGATGCTAATTATGTTCCACCCGTAGCCCTCTCTTACTGGACGTTTCGGATTATGGTAGGATTCGGTTTCTTGATGCTAATTATGGTGATTGGTGCCCTACTACGGGCGAAAAAAGAAAATTGGGAGTTCACCTACGGCAAGATGAAATGGTACCTGTATGGAATTTTCTTCCCGCTCATTGCCATCTCTACCGGATGGATTTTCACGGAAATTGCACGTCAGCCCTGGGTGGTGTTTGGTGTGATGCGGGTGGAAGAAGCCGTATCGCTGGCAACCAGTGCATTTGAAGTAGGCCTTACTCTGGTGCTCTATACTGTGGTGTACGGTGCTTTAATGGTTGCCGATATTTATC
>JALXCH010000267.1 GCA_026991005.1 Calditrichia bacterium
CTATGAAACGGGTAATTGCAATCACCGTGTTGGTGTTATTTGCACTCCTCACTCTGCAGTGTGCTCAAAATCAAACCAAAAAAGCCACGGCAGATTTGTGGGAGATTTACAATTCCGTGCTGAAAGGGTGTAAGTATGTGGATTTAACTTACGCCTTTAGTCCCACAATTCCCGTCTGGCCGGGATTTGGTCATGCGAAATTTATGCCCACCAAGGCGGGAGCGGATATTCCGGGATATGTAAAGAAGGGGGAAGTCTATACGTACGATAAGCATGGCTTCATTGCTACGGCATATTTTCTGCCCACCGATCAATACGGCACACAGTTGGATCCGCCTGCTCACTGGGATAAATATGGTGCCACCATTAGTGATTTACCGGCAACCTATGCAGTGCGACCGCTGGTGGTAATTGATATTCACGAGAAAGTAGCCAAAGATCCCGGTTATCACTGTTCGGTAGAAGATATAAAAGCCTGGGAAGCTAAGCACGGAACCATTCCGGAAGGGGCAGTGGTGATGATTCGCTCTGACTGGCACAAAAAATGGACGACGGATCCCGAGCGGTTCAATAAAGCACCTTTCCCGGGAATTACGCTGGATGCATTAAAATTTCTCCATCTACAGCGCCATATTTTATTCCATGGTCATGAACCTCTGGATACAGATACTACTGCCAATCTGGAAGGTGAATACTGGTTAATGCACAATTATTTCTGCCAGGCAGAAGGTGTCACCAATCTGGACAAAGTGCCTGAAGCAGGTGCTTTAATTGCCATTGGCTATGCCAAACCTCTGGGCGGAACCGGAGGATATGCCCGTTATATCGCCATCTGTCCACCGGATTGGAAATATGGCAAATCTGTTCTGGAAGCACCGGGTGCACCGCTTCCCAAACAGCCCTATCCGCTGAAACGGGATGAAAATGGTGTATTGCGCCCAACCCCTGAAAAATAAAACCAAGAGGAGGCCACTATGAAGGTACTGGCAATTATCCTGAGTATTCTGGTTCTGGCATCTTTCATGTATGCCGGAGACCCCAAAGTTGAATGGCATGGTCTGTTCTACATCTACAACTTTGGGCACCGTAATACCGATTTTACCAGCTCTACCGATGATGGCAACAGCTATATGTACATGCATGGGGATGTGAATGCTTCTGTGGATTTCGGTAACGGTGTTACGGCATACATGGTACTGGGAGCCTGGGGACAGCACGGAATGAGTCCCTACCATGGAGGAGGATTGGGAGAAAATATTGATCCCCGCGTGGATATTATGCAGGCTTACTTTACAATTAGCCATTTATGGGGGTCGAATTTTTCTTTTCGAATTGGGAAAGAGCGTTTGCTTTACGGAGATGGAGCGATTATGTTCGATGGTGGAGAAGATGGCGCCGCCGGAGCGAAATTGATGTATAATTCTGATGTGGTGGATGTGGATCTGTTCTATTACCGTTATGCCCAGATGGGTGGAATCATGAATGTGGGTACCGGGCTGGATGTGTATCCCGGAAACTGGAATCTAATTGGAATCTATCCCACGGTAAAATTGATGCAGGGTAATCTTAAACTGTACCCGTACTATGTAGCACGACACGTACGTGTGGCAAAGGATACTCTCAATATGCCCATGTGGTTTGGATTGCGTCTGGAAGGTACTTTTCTGGGAGGATTAAATGTGGCTGCAGAATACACCCAAATGGGTGGTAAAAACCAGATTAATGATTTAAACTATAAAGGCCATCACATGCTCGTGCGTGCTGACTACACTTTACCTGCTACACCGCTTACGCTTGGCTTAGGATACGTGTTATTCAGTGGAGATAAAAAAGATACCGAGAAGGACAACGAGCTTTACGAAACTGCGACCCAGGGACCCTATACGTATGGTTTTTATAAAGATTGGCCCGGATTTGGTCCTGCGCATCTGATGACTACTGGTTGGGGATTTGCCGGTGTGAATCCCTGGAGTCCAACCATGTCCAATATGAACATGATGGATGTGAATGTGGCGTACAATTTCGGCGATCTGGCAGTTCGTGGCGATTTCTTCATGTATAACAAAGATCAGACGAGTGACGGAAATAACAAAAGCATGGGGAATGAAATTGCTTTAATGGTAAAATATAATTACAAACAAACAATTACCCTGGGTCTTACGGGTGGTATCTGGATGCCCGGTGATTGGCAAAAGTCCTGGATCGAGGTTGCCGGATCTGATGCTAAAGCAGAAAGTGCACTGGGTGGTTATTTCTGGTTAGCAAAAGAATTCTAATTATTCTATTTATACTGCAGAAGGGGGCGCACTCTTGATGTGTGCCCCCTTCTGATTTATGTTAGAAGTGCTAGAAATGCGGACTCACCAAAAGCACAGGAGGTACACTGAATTTGGCCGATTTGCTGGATAAATTATTAAATGTCAGTTTAAGTGTGCGCAATTTTATGTGGGGCAATTGGATGATTGCCCTGCTGGTGTTTACAGGAGTTGTTCTCACGGTGGTTACCCGGGTTATTCAGGTTCGGCGATTAAAACTGGCGCTGAAGCTGGTCCTGTTGGGTGCCCGAGGGAAGGATCACGAAAAAGAAGAGGAAGGAGACATTTCCCCCTTTGCCGCATTGATGACTGCTCTGGCAGCCACGGTGGGTAACGGTAATATTGCCGGGGTGGCAACGGCCATTGCCACGGGTGGTCCCGGTGCCCCCGTCTGGATGTGGTTAACCGGATTCATCGGCATGGCGACCAAATATGCCGAAGGATTTTTGGGGGTAAAGTTCCGCAAAGTTGCGGAAGATGGTACGATGGCAGGCGGACCCATGTACTACATCCGTGCCGGATTAAAAAACGAGAAGATTGCCCGGTTCCTGGGGGCAACATTTGCAGTATGCGGAGCGTTTGCGGCTCTGTTCGGTACCGGCAACATGGCTCAATCCAATTCCATGGCACTGGCGTTTAAAACCCAGTTCGGTGTACCGCCGCTGATTAGCGGACTGGTGCTTACCGTACTGGTGGGTTTGGTGATTATTGGGGGAATTAAGCGGATAGGAGCCGTGGCGGAGCGTCTGGTACCCACCATGATTTTTTTCTACATGACCGGAGCCTTAATCATCATTGTAGTCCGTTTTACCCACATTCTGGAAGCATTCCGAATTATTTTTGAATCGGCGTTTACGACGCAGGCGCTGGGGGGTGCTTTAATTGGTACATCGGTGCAAAAAGCCATTAGTCTGGGGGTTAGCCGGGGCGTTCTTTCTAACGAATCCGGGTTAGGCTCGGCCGCTATTGCACAGAGCGCTTCGAAATCCAAAGATCCGGCTAAGAACGGGCTCATTGCCATGACCGGTACCTTTATCGACACGCTGGTGGTGAACACCATGACCACCCTCTCCATTGTACTGACCGGAGTATATTTGCTAACACCGGCCACAGGTGTGCGTTTGCTGAAAGGAGGCACCCATCTTTCGTCTCAGGAAGTGGCCATGCTTCCGGAAAAAGTGGTGCACATGGCTGAGAAGCTGGGGTACAATCTGGCAAATGGTGGATTATCCAGCACCGCCCTTACTGCCGAGGCATTTAATACGGTTATTCCCTATGGCGGCTGGATTATTGCCATTGCCTCCTTCCTGTTTGGTTACACTACCCTCATTGGCTGGTCGTTTTACGGAGAGCAGTGTCTGGGATATTTCGCCGGTGCTCGCATCAAGCAGCCGTACCGGTTGGTGTACATTGGGCTCCTGTTTATCGGGGCAATTTTACAGGGACGGTATCTGGATATTGTGTGGAATGTGGGGGATATTGCCAATGCGATGATGGCCATCCCCAACCTGATCGGATTGCTTTTCCTGGCGGGACTGGTGGCACGGATTACTGCCGAGGCTTTTGATAAAAGGCAGTAGGAGTATTAATTCTTCGATATTTTGAGGAAAGAAATATCTTAACCGATAATACCGGCTTTTACCATATTTTGGGGTAAAAGTCTTTATTCCTGAATAGACATCCTGAACCACAAAATTTTAGAATACTTTAAAAATGAACTCGGGGTGGTGCTTTTTAGTAAATGTGTTGCACAATTTTTGTTTTTATCGTAGCGTTTGTTGCAGTTTCACAATTTACAAATAACAAATTTCAATTTTCAAATAAGAAATGCAAAATAAAAATGTCAAATTTCCAAATATTACAAAATTTTCCAATGCTATACTCTATTTTCGGGTTTAACGACAAGATTTCTTTTGTTCATATAGCTTATTTTCTTTAAAACCAAGAAGGGAAAAAGCCACCTAACCAAAGAACAACACTTTCTGGTTAGGAGGTCTTTGCTACCCGGATTCGGATATATTAACTATCCCAAAAAATATGGAGCTGAATCAGGCCAATGGGCTTGCATTATTAGGTTTTCCATTAAACAAATCCTCACCCATAAATTGAAAAGTCAATTTTCCAGTTCCATATAACGGTGAGTGTTGAAAGCCATTTATCGGTGATGTAACATAAACAAACCCACAGCTAAAATATGATTTTCCAGAACATTTTCTCACCGCTGAAAATTGGATTTGAAAGTATTAATCATATCTATGAATAAGCCAAGTAATATTATCATCGTTTGCTCTTAAAATAATCAGATGTTTTAACCAAAAAGCAAAAAAAAATACGGATATTGCTTCTCCAGGGATACTACAACAGAACACATTTTGACGATAACAAGCTTAGCGAAATTGCTTTACCGGGAACAAATGTTTAACCCCAACTCTAATCGTTCCACAATAGACACCCGATACCTACAACAGCAATTCAATACAAAAACCGATACAAAAAATAAATTGGATAAATATTATTTGCTGATGTATTAAGTGCGCCTGTAAGCGAATCAGGACAAAAAAACTTGCAAATGAAACAAAAAATTTTTAATTTAACTGCGTTTATAAAATATCATAATCAGGTTGTATTTACCAGGATTTATTAACATAAAGGTGCTTATAATACAACTCCCTTAACAGACATAAGAAAATTTTTGAAGCAGAATTTAATTTTAACTTGAGTATAACATAAAAAAAATTTATATTGAAATAAGAAACGAAAGATTACCTATTACATATTAAAAAGGAGCCGGTTATGAAAAAACTGACCAGTATCGTACTCATTGTTGCATTTACCTCATTGATTATCGGACAATTTGGCTGTAGTAAAAAATCCTCTCCGGAAGAACCCACCAAAGTGGTAATTGCCCAGGCGTTTCAGCATTTGTTGTATATTGGATTGTATGTAGCAAAGGATAAAGGTTTTTTTGCCAAAGAAGGACTGGATGTTACCATAAATACCGCCGGAGGCGATGCCCAGGCCTTTTCCGCATTAACCAGCGGTAAAGCAGACTTTGCGCAGGGCGACCCGGCGTTTGTGGCCATTGCCCATGAACAGGGTTGGGAAGGACGAGTTGTAGCTATGGCTGTGGATAGGGTAGCCATCTGGGGAGTCACCTTTGACCCCAACATTGAACCGTTTGACGACCCGATTGGGTTTAAAGGGAAAACCGTTGCCACCTATCCCGAACCCAATACTGCGTATGTAGTGCAAAAACAACTGGTACAAAAAGCCGGCCTGGAATTAGGAAAGGATACCAGAATTTTACAGGTGCCATTTGGTACCGAACTTTCCACGCTGAAAAACAAGCAGGCGGATATTGCCCAGACCATTGAGCCCAACGTTTCCATGGTAGAAGAAGAAGGAGGCAAGGTTGTTTTCTCCTATCCCAAGGCATACGGGCCACTGGCCTTTACCGGATTAATGACCTCCAAAAAACTGATTGACGAAAACCCGGAATTGGTGAGAAAGGTGGTTACTGCTTACGAAAAAGCTTTGCAATTTATACAACATGATTTTGAAGGCACCATGGAAGTAGCACGGCAGGAGCTGCCCGATCTGGATGATAAAATTATACGAAAAGCACTGCGCCGCTTAATAGATTCCGGAAGTATTCCGCCCCATACGACGGTAAAGGAAGATTCCTGGAGAAAGTTATTACAGATTCGGATTGATGTGGGGGATTTGAAAAAGATGCCGAGTAAAGTGTTGTATGATAATTCGTTTGTAGATATTTCTAAATAAATTATATAACATTATAATTATAAAAATAATTTTTAATTATAAATATTTGTAAAGCTTTATAAAAT
>JALXCH010000268.1 GCA_026991005.1 Calditrichia bacterium
TTGCGTCCTTTGCGCATTCTCTGCGTACTCTGCGGTTATTCTTATTTAACCGCAAAGAGCGCAATGTAGGCGCAAAGAGCGCAAAGATTTTTGAATGTATAAATGCAAAAAAAATTAACCGCAGCGAGCGCAACGTACGCAACGAAAAATATTTCTGTGCATTTTAACCATATCGTGAGATGTTCCCTACCAGAAAATACCAAGGATTCCATGAATTCAGGGGAAAGTAAAACACCGAAACAGCCGTCCCGATAGGGACGGCATGCACCTAGCCCACAAATTCATTTGTGGGAATGAATACCCACACACAAAATTTACCCGTCCCGGTAGGGACGGGGTGAACGGGATGTTTCTTTCTAAATTAACAGTTTAATTAAAACCACAGAAGACACAGAAAACACAGAAAACACCGAAGATATTCCCTGCCGTGTCATTCTGAGCGAAGCACCAGCGGAGCGAAGAATCTCTAAATATATGATTGATTTTATTTAACCACAAAGAGCGCAACGCAGGCGCAAAGGGCGCAAAGGTTGTCATTTAAATTCAAATGGTGAGATTCTTCACCCCGTCTGCGACGGGGTTCAGAATGACAGAAACACCGCTCCCCAGTCAGTCTAAGCGGAGCGCCAGCGGAGCGAAGAATCTCTATTATCGTGTTTTGATTGATTAACCATCAGTAAAAACAACCGAGTGCGAAGTACTCTCACAGGGGGAACCCGAGGTGAAATCCCGGGAAAAACACCCGTCCCGACAGGGACGGTGTGCAATTAGCCCACTGATTCATCTGTGGGAACCGAATTCCCACCCCCACATTTATTCGTCCCGTAAGGGACAGAATGAAATTAGTTCCAACCAATATTTAATGTTCCATAAAAATCCATCATCAATTGTCCTTTCAAGACAATGTTTTTTTGATTAATTATTATTTTCCTCATTGCAGAGGCATCCTCCAGAGGCCCCTAATATTTCCGGTTAACCAAATTGCTTTACACGAAATGCAATACGATTTAAAATTTAAGGGAAAATCCATTGCGCTCTCTTCGCTCACTCCGCGGTTAATTTTTTACAATTATTCTGAAAAATGCTGCGCCCCGCCTCAACCGCCACCCAACATCCAAATTTCAAATACATTTGGCCACACTCCTTGCAAACATTATCTTTTATATGTCGATTAATCCGGAGGACGTGCGTATGATGAAATACGATTGGGCATCCCCGGATGCCCTGAAATACGGTATTGTAAACATCAGTGTGGCGAATATTCGGAGGCTCTCTGTTTTTCAATCGGAACTGGTGAATCAAACGCTGATGGGTACCATTGTAGCCATACTGGATAAACGGGATGAATTCTATTACATCCGAAATCGGGATGGTTACACCGGTTGGCTAAGTAAACTTTCCGTAACAGTGGTGGATGAATCCGGCGCCCGAGCCTGGGCGGAAGCCGAAAAGGTACTGGTTACTGCAAATTACGGTACCGTCCACCAAAATCCGCAATTCCACAGCGAAATCTTAACGGATCTGGTTCCGGGGATTGAACTCAAATTTTTAGGTCAGAAACAAGAATATTTCCAGGTGGAACTACCCGATGGCCGCATTGGCTACCTTTCCCCTTCTCTGGTTCGCAGAGAGGAAGAACAACAATCCCTGCATGCAACTCCCGAACTGGTTCTAAAAACGGCCCGGCAGTTTCTGGGGATTCCCTACCTCTGGGGCGGAACTTCC
>JALXCH010000269.1 GCA_026991005.1 Calditrichia bacterium
GGCTACGCGGCAAGAATTTCTGGAGGACGCTTCCCGGAAAATTACCCACGCTCCTCAGGAGTTTAACAAATTGCGCCATGAGGTTAAACTGCTCCGCGAGAAAAAGCAAACCGGGAAAATCAGGGAGCTGTTTCAGCAGTTCTTGCGAAAATATCCCACCTATGTCGTTGCCCATAATGAACTTGGGGTATTTTATCTGCAGCAGAACAATCTGGCTCGGGCACTGCACCATCTTCAGATTGCCCATTATCTGGAGCCCGAAAATATCGTGATTATGGAAAATCTGGCGGAAGTGTATCGTCTGGTCAAACTTCAGGAATATGCCAAAGTAATCTATCGTACCATCCTGGAACTGGAGCCAGAGCGATTGTCAGCTCTTCTTTCCCTCAGCAAAATTTACATGGATCAAAAGAACTGGAAAAAGGCTCTTACGCTTCTGAATAAAGCGCATTCTCTGGCTCACCAAAACGAAAAAATCTTGAACTGGATTCTGGAAGTTCGTCAGCATATTGAAGAAGAAGAAAATAGAGGTTCAGAAAAAGTAAGAGGTAAAACCCGCATTCAGAAAATTGCCTGTCCGTTCTGCGGTTCTAAGAAAGCGGTTCCCTTTCGCTCCGTGGCCGATATTGTGAAATGCCAGGAGTGTGGCACCGTGTATCTGCGCACTCGCCCTGACCCCGAGGAACTGCGCAAAATGTACGATGATTATGCTAAAGAAGGCTCACATATGCAGCTTCCGCGCAACCGGGAAGAGGTGGAGCAGAGTCCCCTGCAGCGCCGGGAATTTCTGGACGAAATATTAGAATTTATCCGGCCCGAAGGAAAAATTCTGGATGTGGGATGTGGCTGGGGTGCTTTTCTGTATAATGCCCGGAAAAAAGGATTCGATCCGGTAGGGATTGAAATTACCCCGGATTCCGTGAAGTTTGCCAACCAGCAATTAAAAATTCCCGTGTATTCCAACCCTATCGAATCGCTGAACTGGAAACCGGAAAGCCTTTCGGTGGTAACGATGTTGCATGTGCTGGAACATCTGCCTTATCCCAGAGAAGCACTACAGAAAGTGTATGCGTTGCTCAAACCGGGTGGGATGTTTTGCGGAATTGTACCCAATATCAGCTCTTTTCTTTCCGATCAACTGATGGATAAATGGGAATGGCTGGATCCCAATTTCCATTATCTGCATTTCTCCCCGGAGGTGTTAAAAGCGCGATTGGAGGAAGCCGGTTTTGTGGTGGAGCGGATGTACACTACTGCTGGGGATATGGGTGAAGAGGCAGTACGGAAGCGAATTCAGGAAATTTTTGGCACGGAAACCGGAGATTTTAGCGAAGAGATCAAGCGCTATCTGGAAGAAAATGGCTATGGGGAGGAAATCCGCTTCTTTGCCCGGAAACCGGAGACTCGATTTCGTGCTGAGGAAGACAAGAGCACAAGTGTCCAAACGGCAAAGGAAACGGGTGCGGTGGCAGGAAGTACTATTTCGCCGACACCTGCAGCCACGCATTTAAAGGATATATCCCGGCATTCAGGGAATAAAGTGGATGTGTCCATCATTATTCCGCTGTACAATCAGGTCGAATACACCCGCAAATGCCTGAAAGCCATTTACCAGAACACCTGTGCGGATATTTCCTTCGAAATCATTTTTGTGGACAATGCTTCCCATGACGAGACGCCGCAATTTTTAGAGGAAGCGGCTGCTCGCTATCCCAATGTGCGTT
>JALXCH010000270.1 GCA_026991005.1 Calditrichia bacterium
ATTTCCCCTATTTGATTTACGATCGCCTGGATTTTGAAATACCCGTGTGCGATGACGGCGATGTGTATGCTCGCTATCTGGTGCGCATGGAGGAAATGGTGCAGAGTATGCGCATTGTGGAGCAGTGCATTAAGGACTTCCCGGATGGCCCGGTAAATATTTTTGATGATAAGATTCGTTTACCCGAAAAGGAGCATGTGTATAACACCATCGAGGGATTGATTCATCATTTTAAGAATATTATGCCGGGACACGGTTTCGAAACGCCGGTGGGCGAGATTTACGATGCCACCGAGGTTCCCAATGGTGAACTGGGATTCTATCTGGTTTCCGATGGAACCAACAAACCCATTCGCCTGCGCGTGCGTCCTCCTTCATTTGTGAATTTCGCACCCTTCGATGTGATGATGCGGGGAAATCTGGTGAGCGACGCCGTGGCTGTGCTGGGAAGTTTGAACATCATTGCGGGCGAGCTGGATCGATAAATAATGAGATCAAGGATAAATGGCGTGCGCTTCCGGTTGCTTCTTCACAAAAAACAATAAAAAATGCCGGTGTGCACGGAGAGTTTAGCGAACAAGAGAAATGGAAATGTCCATAAGTAAAGGCAGTGAAGAAATGAGCGTAAAATTTTCGGACGAGGCACTGAAGGAATATCACGATATTTTGAAACGGTATCCCGATCGACAGGGGGCGTTGTTGCCTACACTGCATCTGGCGCAGCGGGAATTTGGCTGGATCTCCCGGGAGGTGATGCGCTACTTAAGCGAGTTGATGGATATCCCGGTAACGCGCATTCTGGATACAGTTAGTTTTTACACCATGTTTAAAACCAAACCCACTGGGAAGTATCACATTCAGGTGTGCTCTACTCTTTCCTGCGCCCTGAGGGGTTCCCGGGAAATCTACGAACATCTGACCCGGAAACTGGGAATTGAGGATGGGCAGGTGACCGAGGACAGAAAATTTTCGCTCCTCAAGGTGGAATGTCTGGGTTCCTGCGGTACGGCACCAGTGGTACAAATTAATGATGATTATTACGAAGGGGTTACCCCAGAATCGCTTGATAAAATATTGGAATCATTAGAGTAATAAACGAATAGGGAAACGGTTCATGTTTGAGAAAGTGTTAACCCGCGACATAGATATACCGGCTTCGCAAGAGATTGATTATTACCTTCAGCATGGTGGATACCAATCGTTTAAAAAAGTGTTGAAACAGATGGATCCGGAGGCGGTTGTTGCCGAGGTAAAGGATGCCAATTTACGCGGACGTGGGGGTGCGGGCTTCCCGGCTGGTGTGAAGTGGGGCTTTGTTCCCAAAAACAACGAAAAACCCCACTATCTGCTGTGCAATGCGGACGAAAGTGAACCGGGAACGTTTAAAGACCGCCTGTTGATTACCGGAAATCCCCACCTGGTGCTGGAAGGCATTATGATCGCTTCTTTCGCCATTCGGGCAAACACCTCTTACATTTACATTCGCGGGGAATTTGTAAAGGAAGCACGCATTCTGGAAAAAGCCATCGCCCAGGCGTACGAGAAAGGCTTTTTAGGAAAGAATATTCTGGGCAGCAGTTTTGATCTGGACATTTATGTGCATCGGGGAGCAGGGGCTTACATTTGTGGCGAGGAAACGGCACTGATTGAATCTCTGGAGGGGAAACGGGGCTGGCCCCGCATTAAACCTCCTTTTCCCGCCATTGCCGGTGCCTGGCAGAG
>JALXCH010000271.1 GCA_026991005.1 Calditrichia bacterium
CCCGAATCCGGAAGAAAATGGTTTGATCCCAGCTATAACCGCCATCGGCTTCCATATGCAACTCCACGCTGGCATTGTGGAGATGCGGGGTATTGGGAGAAATGGCGATTTCGAAAGCCCCTGCAATTACCGTATCGGCCGTATCGATTGCGGCAATACTGGCGGTATCATCCAGAATGGTCAGGAAGGTGTCGCTGGTGGTAATCGATGCCTGAATATTAGTAGCCTGGTCGATACCCAGGTTGGTGAGTTCCAGTTGCATCTGCACCGTTTCTCCTGCCTCCGGAACACCGTTGGAATTCAAAGCGGTATCCAAAATAACCGGGGACATGCAGTAGAGGTAAGGTCCGGTGGCAGCAATAGGTTGAAGTTCGGTCAGATAAGGCACGTAGTTGTGTTTGTACACCGTCATCTGAATGGGGGTAGGATCGGTGATGGGATTGCTCAGGTTCACTACAGCCACACCACCGCTGGAGAGGGCAATGCCCAGAATTTCTCCGTTCCGGGTCAACACCACCCGGGCGCTATCCGCATCGATATTCACGGTAAAACTGGAGCTTCCCATGATGATTGTAGGCGGATGGGAGATAACGAAATTTTGCGGTGCATGGGTGCGAATCTCCATGGAAGGATCGCCAAACCAGTGGAACAGCTCGAAAGTGTATTCTTCGTAATTGAAGGGCGGGCTACCACCACCCCAGGTTTCGGTCATGCGAAATTTGCCCTGATTTAGTACCAGTCCCATGGCGTAAATGGGTTCGTGCGGGGTAACGGTGGGGTTCATATTGTGGGGGAACAGGGGAACCAGTCCCGGCCAGATGGCATCCACCAGACCCTCGGCGAATCCATCATTTAAACCGCTGTAACTCACCTCGGAGGCAGCAACCACCCCAACACCACCACCATTGGGATTTCGCAGCCAGGCTTCGGCAAAACAAACGCCGGAGTAGTCGAAACGTCCCGTTAAGCAATTGATGCTAAATACCACCGGAACTTTATCGCCATTTTGTAATGCCTGAACATGGCTTACGGAATAAGCAGGATCGCCCCATCCTGTTTCTCCCCCATGGTCGCGGTGGGTCAGGAAAAAGGTTCCGGTATTCACTGCGTTGGAGATGTCGGTTGCATTACCATTCCACATAAAACCGTTGGAACGGAGTAAATGGGGCGGAATGGGTTCGCCATTGGAGTAGTAGCCGTTGTTCCAGTGGGTAGGATTAACACTGGCTTCGGTGTAAAAAATTCGTTCTGCTGTGTAGCCGTTATTCAGCATGTGCTGGGTAATCTCTTCGCTGGTCTGAGCAAAACGGCGTTCGGCATAACCCCCACCTGCGTGCTGGAAGTAAGCAGCATGGGTGGAATGGGTGTAAAAATTAATATCTTCAACGGGGTTCTTTTCGTATTTGATTACCCGCTTTACAAATGTCAGCGCTTCGTTGGCATTGGACACAGAAATTCGTCCCGAGGCAATATCCGGAAAGTAGTCGTTCCCGTCCAGTTTCTGGTAGTACAAATCCGTGACATGGGAATAGGAACCGGTGTTAGAGTAGTAGCTTTGCACATCGTTATGGTCGCCCAGGAAGATGACAAAGCTCGGTGCGGGAGTCCAGGTATTATAAGCGGTTTGAATAAAATTCTTTATCTGGGTGGGAGTATTCCCGGTTTCATTGGTTGTTACCACAACCGTTTTAATTCCCAGCAAATTTTTCCAGGCGGCCAG
>JALXCH010000272.1 GCA_026991005.1 Calditrichia bacterium
TTGTTCTCGCCTTTTCTTCCCTATTCAGTCAGGTCGTACCTACCGATACCATTCATGTATTAGCCATTCGGGTTGAGTTTCAGAAAGATTCGGCTGCGACTACCACCGGAGACGGCACATTCGATCTGGGAGCACCGAGCAGTGAGTACCAGATTGATCCACCGCCTCACAATCGCAGTTATTTTCAGGATCACCTCACCTTCCTGAAAAATTATTACGAACGAATTTCTCGGGGCAGAATTGCCATTCAAGGTGAGGTGTTTCCGCAGGAGGAGAACGCTGCCTATCAACTTCCCCGACAGATGGGCGAGTACAACCCCAACACTTATCCCGATTCCATCGATGCCGCTCTGGCACGGCTGTTCCGGGATGCGATTCTGGCTGCCGACGCCGATTCCGCTATCCGGTTTAGCCGCTACGATGTGGTGCTCATCTTTCATGCCGGAGTGGGGAAGGATGTGGAATTGGGGTACGACGAAACTCCGCAGGACATACCATCTTTTTTCGTTTCCCAATCTTATTTGCAAAAAAATCTGGGGATTTCGGGCATCCCGGTGGACGATGGAACGGTGATGGTACAGCAGGGCATTCTGCTCCCCGAAACCGAGTCGCAGGCCGGGCTGGAGCTGGGGTTGAACGGGATTGTGGTAGCCAATTTTGGTTCCTACCTGGGATTTCTGGATATGTTTAGTCCCGAGACACGCCGTTCGGGAATCGGACGGTTTGGATTAATGGATGCCGGTTTGTTTAACGGGGACGGGCTGTTGCCTGCTTTACCCTGCGCCTGGACGCGCATCGATGCAGGCTGGGAAACTCCCGTGGATGTGTACTACGGCCTGGATGATGAGCTGGAAATCCACCAGGTACTTTCCGGACACCCCAACCGGGTGTACCGCATTCCCATTAACGAAAAAGAATATTTTCTGGTGGAAAACCGTTACGCCGGTCCGCAGTCGCTGGATTCCCTTCGCTACGAAATGGCACAAAACCGCACGGATTACCCCAATATGAAAGAAGTCCTCCTGACTCATTTCCCCGATAAAGTGCAGTTTAGCGAGCGTGGGGTGCTGGTGGATGTGGAGAATCCGGATATGGGACTGCCCGGCAGCGGCTGCCTCATCTGGCACATCGACGAGAATGTGATTGAGCAGAATCGTGCCGAAAACCGCATTAACGCTGACCCCGAACATCGGGGGGTGGATCTGGAGGAAGCAGACGGCTCACAGGACATCGGCCAGTACTACGATTTTTTCCATCCTGCCTCCGGTTCGGAAACCGGCTGGGTGCTGGATATGTGGTATCAGGGAAATACCGCACCGGTGTTTAAAAATGAATTCTCTCCCAACTCCATGCCCAATAGCCGGAGTTACAACAATCGGGCAAATAGCCATATTACGCTTTCCCATTTTTCCCGCCCGGATTCCGTGATGCACTTTCGGGTAAAGCTGAACATCTTTCAGCACAATTTCCCTCTGAAATTAGACTCCGAGCAGTACGGGCAGGTGGCCTCCCTGAAAACCCTGGCTCTGGACGAAGGGAATGCCCGGGAGTTAATTGCCACTACCGATAAAAATAAAATTGTGGTGCTGTTCAATTCCGGCACAACCGATGGGTCTTCTTTCTTAAAGGAAATAGATTTACCCGGGAATGATCCCCTCGTTCCCCCACCGGCGTTCTTTCCGCTGGTATCTCCACCCCACCGTTATGGAATGCTGGTGATTACGCGGAATGGCATGGCGTATGGTTTCCGGTTTGGTGCCAACGGCGAGGTGGATACGCTGTTTTCCCCGGTTTCGCTCAACGGCACCACCTCCACCTTCCCGGTCGCCGATGTTCAGTCCGATTCTCTGTTTGAAGTAGCCTGGGGAATGGCGGATGGTCGGGTATTTTCTCTGGAGCAATTACCGGATACCGTTCGCATCCAGGAAGCCTATGACATTGAGGAACCGGTGCGCTATCTTTTTATTGAGCACCCGAGCACCATCTGGGCATTTGGGGAATCCGGAAAAGTGTTTCGGGAAGGAGAGCTCATCGGGTATTTTACGCTTCCTTACACCCCACCGGTGGGGGATAAGCCGGTAAGCGTGACTCACTCCGGAGAGGTGATTGATTTTGAAAGACGCATTCCGCCCCCGGATTTCTCCGGTTTGTTCCCTTTTTATTCTCCGTTAGCTGTGGTCAATCTATCTAAAACGCAACCGTTATATGCCCTGTGCGGAGAGAACCGCTTATTCTTGCTTAATTACAATTTTACTTTGAGGGAGAATTTCCCGGTTTCCATTTACCAGCCCGAGCAGAAGGTAAAATTTTCCTTCACACCCCTCATTGGCAGTTTCCCGAATAGTTCGGGCGAAATGGAGGTTTCGGTGATTGTCAGCGATTCCAGCGGTTTGCTGGATGGATTCGACCTGCACGGTAAGCATCTCCCGGATTTTCCCTTACATACCGGCGCGCCCCTGGCGACGCATCCGGTGTTGAGCGACCTGGATGGCGATGGGGATGTGGAGGTGATTGCGGTGACCCGCGAGGGTGACTTTTACGCCTGGGATCTTGCCGGTGATGCCGGCTCGCTCCTCTGGAATCAGCTCTACGGTGATGCCTGGAACTCCAATCACCCGGCGATAAATGGTCCTCTTCCCGGTAACCCGGATTTTAGCAATTCCTCGTTGTTACCGGGAGATCGCGTCTATTGCTGGCCCAATCCCGCGCGGGAGGGTTACACCTTTATTCGCTATTATCTGACAAAAGCCGCAGATGTGCACATTAGCATTTTTGATATGGCAGGAGATCTGGTCTATCAAATGAACGGCCCGGGATACGCCGGAACCGCCAATGAAGTGAAGTGGTATTTGAGTCAGGTCCAGAGCGGGGTCTATCTGGCACGCATCGAGGCAGTTTCCGGTGATGCCCGAGAGGTGCAAATTATTAAAATTGCGGTAATTAAATGAAATCCCCTCTGGCATTCTGGTTCGAGTCAGTGGATTATTGAAGGAAGGAAAATTCTACATTAACAGATGGAGCCTGGTTTGCTTACTGGCGAGTTTTAAAAAGGAAGTTTGGTACAAAGAAACTATCTCCGGGAATCGGTAACCTGGAATTCTTTTTTGCTGTTTGGAAGTTTGTTATTTGAGGTTTGATTTTCGTTTTTTGTAGTGTGTTATTTGGGATTTGTAATTTGTTTTTTGAAATTTGAACATTTGAATTTGTTGTTTTCAATTTCTCATTTGTATTTTGGAATTTGATATTTGGAGTTTAATTTTTGAAGTTTGTATTTTGGAATTTGTATTTTGATATTTGAGATTTGAAAATTTTTTTTGTCGTTTGGAATTTATTATTTCGCTTTCGCAGAATCCTGTGGAGCGTTCGCTGCGGTTTTCCTTAAATTTGGAATTTGGAGTTTGGAATTTGTCATTTGAAATTTGTTATTTGGAATTTGTTATTTGTTATTTGGGATTTGTTATTTGTTATTTGGAATTTGTTATTTGTTATTTGGGATTTGTTATTTGTCATTTGAAATTTGTTATTTGAAAAATGTTGTAAGAAACTCGGATGGTTTTAGATTTGCAGATAAACACAGGCAGGAAGCGGATTTCACTTTTTCATAAATTCTTGTATTTTTCCCTTCTGGTGTGGATGGGATTTGCCGGAAGGCTTTGGGCACAGCCGGAAGCGTTTAATCACCCGGAATTGGTGTGGAAGTCCCTGGAAACCGAGCATTTTGTGGTGAATTACCATCAGGGCACCGAGCGCACCGCCAATCTGGTGGCGAAAATTGCTGAGGAAATTTATCCCCACATTACCGGGTTGTACCAATACGAGCCACCGGCAAAGACCCAGTTTATCATCCGGGATACGGACGATTACTCGAACGGCGGCGCCTATTTCTACGACAACAAAGTGGAAATCTGGGCCGAGAATCTGGATTATATTCTCCGGGGGACGCACAACTGGTTACGGGATGTGGTGACGCACGAGTTTACTCACATTGTGTCCCTGCAGAAGGCGCTGAAGTTTGGGATACACGTCCCCGCCGGATGGTTCCAGGTGTTTGCTTACGAAAAGGAGCGCCGCAAAGATGTGGTGCGGGGTTTTCCCAATGTGCTGGTGTCCTATCCCATTTCCGGAATCAACATTCCCGTGTGGTTTGCCGAAGGAACCGCCCAGTTTCAGTCCCCGGACAAACGGTTCGATTACCGGGATTCCCACCGGGAGATGATTTTGCGCGACCGGGTAGTGACGCACAATCTCCTGGATTTGAATCAAATGAGCGTCTTCGGGAAAAACAGCATCGGTAACGAATCTTCCTACAACCAGGGATTTGCCTTTGTGCGCTATCTGGCGCGTACGTTTGGAGACAGTGTGGTGCGCGACCTGGCAGCAACCGCCGCTTCCTGGAAAAATCTGAATTTTAAGCAGGTCATTCGCAAGGTCACCGGACGGGATGCCGAACAGATTTTTCGGGATTGGAAAACCTATCTGGAAGAAACCTATTCCACCCGACTGAAGACAGTGCGTCAGCATCTGAAAATCGGGGAGCCTTTTGTGGAGGAAGGAATCGGCAACATTCATCCTGTGTTTTCGCCGGATGGCCAAAAGCTGGCTTACCTGAAAGCGCAGGGCGATTACCTCTCTATGAATGTTCTGGTGGTAGCCGATTTGAAAACCGGGAAGAAACGTTCCCTTGCCGGGCCGGTGTCTTCTTCCATAAGCTGGTCGCCGGATGGACGCTACCTGGTGTATGCTCGCCACACCAAATTGCAGCCCAACGGAAGCAGTTATAACGATATTTTTATTTTCGATACCAAACGCGGGCGGGAGTTTCAGCTTACTAAAGCCCTGCGAGCCACCAATCCCGACTGGTCGCACGACGGCACCCGCATTGCCTTTGTGGTGCACAGCGATGGGCTAACCAATCTGTTTGTGCTCACACTGGAAGAATTGGAGCTGCTGAAACAAAAACAGTACTGGCACACTGCCTATTACGATCTGAACGCTCATCGGCTGGTCGACCGAATTCCCGCCGAGCGGAAAAAGCACTGGAAACAGTACTACCGCAAGGTGCGCTACTGGGGGAAAGCCATCCACCAGCTTACCCATTTTACCGATGGTCGACAAATTTATCATCCTCGCTGGGCACCGGACGATTCCTACCTGGTATTCGATACGTCCATTAAATTTGCCCGGGATATTGCCCGCATTTCCGCCAGTGGCGGCACGATGGAATTCATCCTCCATGCCCGCTACGACGAGCGGTATCCCAGTTTCGATCCCCGTACGGGAGAGCTTTATTTTGCCTGCGACAAAACGGGAATATTTAACATCTACTCGCTGAATCTAACCACTGGCGAAATACAACCCCACACCAATGTGGTGGGGGGAGCATTCATGCCCACGGTTAATCAAGAGGGGACGCTGTTCTATTCCCTTTACCGGAATCAGGGATACAAAATCTATCGCATCCCGCACGTCAATGCCGTGCCCGAAGAATATCTGGATTACGACTCCAACTACGAAGCGAAAATCCCGGAAATCGAAGCTGATGACCGGGTGGTGCACCCTCTACCCTCGAGGCCTTACAAACGCACTTACGGGCCGGTGGGAATTATGCCTCGATTGGTGATTGATTACGGAACCATCAAACCGGGATTTTATGTGTACACCAACGAAATTCTGGATAAATTGTTCTTCCTGGGCGGGGCGGATATGAATCTGGATATGGAGTACAATCTCTTTGCCCTGTTCGAACTGCGTTTGTGGAAACCCACGGTGTTTGTCGATTTCTATAAACAGAGTGCCAAACTAACCGATTCCTTTTACGATCCTTACGGATTCTATACCTCCAGCGATCGGATTAAAATTACCTTCGACTTGATGCAGGCCGATCTGGGGCTTCGGGGTAAATACAAAAATTCGTTTGAGTGGAAACTGGCTTACACTTACAGTTTGTATCGGGCGAATATTGGAACGTTTGCTTATAAGGAACTTTCGACGAATAGACTTTTCGTTTCCCCGCCCATTCGATATTCCTACCTGCGGGGGCACAGCCTGTCGCTGGCACTGAAGCGTTCCCGCATCTACCCGGAAGTAGATCGCGCCATCAATCCCCGCAAAGGATACTACCTTTTTGTCAAATTCACCCACGACTGGAATAAATTCCTCTCCGATTTTTCCACCGATCGGGTGGTGGGAATGGAAGAGTACAACAAATACAACTACAATAAACTGGAGCTGGATTTTGAGCAGTACATTCCGGTTCCGTTTACCCGGCACCATGCGCTGGCGCTGCGTTTGCAAAGCGGGTTTATTGATAAACCGGTGGACGATTTCTTTAATTTTTTTGCCGGGGGATTGGTGGGGTTAAAAGGCTATTCCTATTACAGCATCGAGGGGCGGGCGATGAGCATTGGCACCGTCACCTATCGGTTCCCGCTGGTGCGCAATTTGAATTGGCAAATTGTAAACTGGTATCTGGACAAAATTTATCTGGGGGCGTTTTACCAGTACGGCGATGCCTGGGATCCCGATCATTTCGCACTGCGGAATTTTAAGTCCGATGTGGGAATCCAGGTACGGCTGGAAACCTTCTCCTGGTACATGTTCCCCACGCGCATTTTCTTTGAGGCAGCTTACCCGCTGGTGGAAAATTACCACCATTCCATCGAGTACAAACAGGAGTGGAAATTTTACCTGGGTATTTTATTTGATTTTGATCTGCGTTTCGAGAAAAAATTGAGGTATGGGCGATGAAATTAAAAACGGCTTTATTGCTAATTTTAATGATTACAGTGGGGTTACAGGCGCGCACCCCTTTTCGTTTTCGTCCCGATGATTTAAAAGCACGCCGTCTGGAATTACTGGCGGCGGCGGTGCACCGCACTCCCTTTGCCCAAACCGCCGATTCGACGTTGAACCAGCAGTCCCCGGTTGCTCCCACGAAATCGGTCAGCAAAGCCGTAATCTTTTCGGGCCTTGTTCCCGGATCGGGTCAGTTTTACGCTAAATCGTACATCAAAGCGGGGCTGTTTTTGGCAGTAGAGGTGGCCGCCTGGACGATGTATTTTTCCTACATGAAAAAAGGCGACCAGAAAGACGCCGAATTCAAAAAATATGCTGAAGAACACTGGAGCGAATATCGTTACTGGTCTTATGTGGCATACCGGGCTGCCCAGGAAATGGAAGATCCGCCTTTCCGGTTGAGCGATTTGCAGGAAGTCCATCCCGGGCCCGGGCAGGTATGGTATCTGATTCCGGAAGACCAGTACGATGCGGAAGTGATCCGGGTGATGCGGGAGCTGGAAGGAGAGATGCCGGGATTTACCCACCGCCTGCCAACCACCAAAACCCAGCAGTATTACGAGATGATTGGCAAGTATCCCCATCAATTTGGGGCTGCCTGGGACGATGCCAGTTTCGATAAAGAATACAATGGGGTGGAAGGACGTATTACTCCCCACAACGACCTGTACATGACCATGCGGGACGAGAGTAATCAGATGTACTACCGAGCGACTTACGGCACCATGATTGCCCTGGTGAACCACGTGCTCTCTGCCATCGATGCCGGTTTTACCACCCGCAAGTACAACCGCAAAAAGGTGGAAGCGCGGATGAGTTACCGGGACATGCTGTACCACGGCGAATATGTGAACATGTTTGGGCTGGATCTTCGCTGGTAACCTCCTGAATTTGAAGCCTGGCTACCCGGAATCGGCTTCCGGTAAGCAACTCAGCCCGCATTGAAGCCGGAACCTGCGGTGGGATGCGGGGAAGAGCGTTCCGATAAAATGAGGCGTTAAATGTGTGAAATCATATTTTCGAGGATTGACCTTCATGAATAAAAAATGGGTGTTTCTTTTAATCCTGATTTTTGCGGTTGGGCAAACCCTTGTTGCCGGGGAGCGGCCGGGGCAATTTTCCGCAGGATCCGAAGAGGGCGAGTCCACTTCTCTCCCTTCTCCCAGTGCGAAATATGTGCTCTACTCGCTTATTTTGCCCGGGGCAGGCGAGTACGCCATGGGGCACAAAGGCATTGGTAAGGTTTTTCTGGGAGCCGAAGTGGTATTGTGGGTCGCTTACTTTGGAACCAATCAGTACATTTCCATACTGGAGGATGATTACCGGGCTTACGCCGCACTCCATGCCCAGGTGAATACCCAGGGGAAGAACGATCGCTACTGGGCGGCGGTGGGGAATAACGACAACATTTATCAGTACAATCAGGAGCAGTTGCGCAATCGCAATATCGATGGGTTGTTCCCGGAGACGGATTTTTATTACTGGCAGTGGGACGAGTCCGAGAATCGCTATCGCTACAATCGCATTCGGGTGGATGCTCACGACTGGCAGCGCCGAGCTACGTTTATTTTGAGCGGGTTTATCTTGAACCGGCTGGTCAGCGCCATTGACGTGGTACGCCTTATTCGCCAGGGGAGGCAACCCGCTGAATCTCATTCCCATCTTCATTTCGATCTGCATTCTTCTCCCGTTTACGGGGACGTGTATCGGGTAAATTTCTCCTATCGCTGGTGAGGAAGTAATGGGAGGGAAGTTATGGCACCACAACATCGGTTCTCAATTGGATTCTGGATGTAAAAATAGGAGCGCAATTCCGTGGAAAAATTAAAGAGTGTTTTTATTACAGGTGCTTCCGGTTTTGTCGGGAATTATCTATTGAAAACTGCTCCCGAGTCAGTGGAAGTGCTGGCTCAATTCCGGCGCAATCGCCCCGCCGTGTGTGCTCCCCATTGCCGCTTCCTGCAAATTGATTTTTTAAACACCGAGTTTCAGTTCATTCAACTGTATCGCCCCTCGGTTATTATTCACACGGCGGCTATGGCGCAATTGGATGAGTGTGAAGAGAAACCGCAAATGGCAGAAACCTTGAATGCCGAAGTGAGCCGGAAATTGGCAGAATGGGCGGCGGATATTGGGGCGCGCTTTATTCTACTCTCCACCGATATTGTCTTCGACGGTAAAAAAGGTAATTACAAAGAAACAGACAAACCGCATCCCATTAACCATTACGGAGCCACCAAAGCCCGGGCCGAAAAATGGGTGCTGGAAGCCAATCCCGATTCGGTGGTGGTGCGCACCTCCATTATTTACGGAAAAGCATTGGGCGGACGCCCCACTTTCACCGAAGTTCTTCTTAAGCGCCTCCGGCGCGGAGAGAATGTCCCGGTCTTTACCGATCAGTTTCGCTCTCCCATTTATATCGAAGACCTGGCACGTGCCCTGTGGGAATTAGCAGAGAATGATTTTCGGGGAATTTTGCACGTGGCAGGGCCGGAACGTCTCTCGCGTCAGGCGATTGGGCAACTGGTGTGTCAGCTCTTCAATCTGGACGAAAATTTGCTGGTTCCGGTACGCACACAGGATATCCATTTGCGGTCGCCCCGCCCTCTGGATACCTCCTTGAATACGGAACTTTCCCGTTCGGTGCTTCGCACCACTGTTCTACCTATGGAGCAGGGATTGTTAAAAGCTTTTTCTAACAACAAGTAATTTATGATTTAACAGATGGATGTGTTCCTTTGAGTACGGAACGTTTTTTGAAGTGTTACGGGAGTGTTACCGAAATTTGTGAATGTGACTCCCATCAAAGGAAACTGAAATCGAAATTGCTACATTTTCGCTAAATTTTAGGATCAAGGATAATTCAGATTTTCCCCGAATGGAGGCAGCTAAACCAACCATTCTCGGAACCTCTGTAATGTATTCCGGCTTTGTGAAAAGGGAATTTAAGTTTGAGAAAATTCTCCGATAATTGGAGAAAATGGATCCTCGATTCCGGGAAGCCCCGGTTCTGGATTAAACGATAAAATCCACTCGATATTGGGTTTGCAATCATCCGATATTCGAGGTTCTAATATTAACCATAAAATTAATATCAAAATTGATACTTCACTCAATAAAACAATCACACTTTCGCAATGCCCATCGAGGAAAGGTCATCTTCTTCACGGCACATCACCAAAAGCAAAAGAATTATTCCGGGAAATTTAATTTTTTAAGGATGAAAATGTTACCTGCCATTGTTCACCAGAAACTGTTAAGTGTTATTTCTTAGGGACAAGGTAGCAGAATTTCCCGTGAATAATTTATCATAGATTAAAATAGGCCAAAATGTATGCGGAGCATGGGCTCCTGTCCGTACTATCTATTTTGATGAGGCGCATTACTTTAGTGGATAGTTCGGATGTAGGGGCAGAAATATATCTGGCCTATGATAGATATTGAGCATCTTAATGAATGCTTTTGATTTTGTAGAATAGAATTTCTTTAACGGTTTTTTTACGATAATGATGTGGGTGCAATAAAAACAGAGGGTGACATCGTGATGAGACGTGTTTTTCTTTTTGTTCTATTGACAATTGGTTTGCTATTTTCCCAGTCCATGCAGGTTACCTTGCAAACTCAGTTTCCTTCCCCATATTTAAGCGACTGGACGTCCACTCCCAACATTATTCAGGTTGTAGTTACCAATCCGGGTCCCACAGCGGGCACATTTTTTATTAAAACCGAATTGGAGTCCGATCAGTACGGTTTAATATTCCGGGGGGATACCCAACCGTTTACTGTTTTGGGTGGTGGAAGTTTTACCATCGATAATACCCACCTGATTGATGTCAATACCGGAACCATAAACGAAGACCTTGTTCAACAGATTCGGCGCAGCAATATGATTCCCGAGGGAACCTACACTCTGACGCTGGAACTGTACCGCGAAGGTGAACAAACCCCCATCGACGGCCCCATCTACGAAACGCTGTATATCGTGTCCTTCGACCGACCGGAGCTCATTATGCCTGCGGATGAGGAGGTGGTGCTGGATGAAACCAGCCTCATTTTCCAGTGGTCTCCGGTGGTCAATGGAATTCCCACTTTTCATGTGCGATATCATCTGGCGGTATTCGAGATTTTACCGGGACAGGTACCCATTCAGGTAATTCAATCGGCGTATCCGGTGTTTGAGACCGATGTAAATGATGCGGAACAGTTGATCTACCCCATGTCTGCTTACGGACGGTTCGAAAGAGGTAAAAAGTACATCTGGTACGTACAGGCGTTTAACAATAATCCCGGTATTAATTTTGGCCAGCCGCTGGGAGAAAACGAAGGCCGCTCGGAAATTTTTTCGTTTTACTATCAGGAAAAACACGAAGCTACCCAAAACCTGAACACCCTCACCCGTCTGGAATTGGTTTCCGGTGTGGCATATTTGAAAAATTTAAGCGGTACCACCAAAACCGAAACCGGGACGGAATACATCCTGAATGGAAGTGCGGATCTGGTGCTGTATGTAGGCAGCGATTCGGTGGTGGTGAATGTATTCCTGAACAATTTAACCTTCTTAAAAGGAAGTTTATTCCCGCCCACATTTACCGGAGGCGAAGTGAGCGCTTCGTTATCCGGGCAATTAAATAACCTTGGCGGCCTGGCAAACTTGCCCATAGATGTAACTGGCCTCCATTTTACACCAGCCAGCGGACTGACCTTTCAGGCACGGTTTCAGCTTCCCGCTGGTGGCCTGGTCAATCCGGTTAATTTAACCGGAAATTTTACCCTGACCACAACTGGTTTTAGCGGTAATCTTTCCTATACTGGAGATTGGGATCATTCGCTTATCCAGTTTGACCATGAATTGGTTAAATTCCGGGTAACGGGGATCCAGATTGATCTGGATAATCTGGATGCCCGCGCAGATGTTCGACTGAAGTACCTCACTTCTCCCAGTCAAATTCAAATCCCCAACATCCGGTTTAGTTCTTCCCGGTTCCAGATACCGGTCAATATTTCCGATACCGACACATTAAATCTGATTCCCGGATATGATGTGCTCAAATTAGTTACCCGGGGAATTAACGGCAACGTGACCCTGAATCCCACCAATGGAAATATCGATTTTGATATTGTTTTTACGGCAGGTATCAAATTCCCGTATGTGGGAAATCCGACCCGGATTCCGGAGGTTTCTTTCCGGTTAAGCAGAGCGGGCGGTTTTCAATTGGTGAATTTCAGTCCCAATCTTTCGGGCAATTTGCGCTTAAATATGCGCTGGATGCAGATGGCGTTGCGGAATCTGGCGCTTACGTCCTTCACCTATTCCGGTGGGCATTTCAATTTTGATCTAAATGTCGATGCCGACTTTTCTTTCCCGGACATTAGCGGGTTCGATACTCCGGTAATTCGCAATATTCATTTCACCCAGAATGGAATCACCATTGGCGCCCAGACGTTTAGTAACCTTTCTCTTTCGCCAATCCAGCTTGCCGGATTGCGCCTGGAGTTGAAGCAGTTCCGGGTGGGTGCGGTGAATTTTAATTGGAGCAGTGGAACCTGGCCCAACTGGAATTTTTCGGCAGATATCGATGTAAAACTTCCCAATTTACCGTTAGATTACGCTTCTGTGTTACGCCAGCAGGTATTCCACTTACAGAATGTGGGATTGGGTGGGGAACACATTCAGGTCAATTTCCCCACTGTGAATTTTACCGGAACCGAAGGGGAGATTCCTCTGGGCGGAGGAGCCGCCTATTACGTGCGAACGCTTTCCGGAAAACTGGATCTGGACTGGAGCGGTGGTTCGCTGGTGAATCGTTCCACCCTGAGCATGACGGGTAGTCTCAAGCTGCCGGATATTCTCTCCTGCGGTTCGGTGCAGAATCTGGGAAGTTCCACCTTGCAAATGGACGGGTTTGGCCACATCAGTGGTACGGTGAACAATTTTGTTCCGACCTGTCCCATTCAGCTGGGATTTGTCTCACTAACGGTCAATTCCAGCAGTTTGAGTTTTGAATTTTCCGGCAGTACCCAGCGGGCACGGATGAGTGCCTCCGTGAGTGCTTCCATGCCTGGCATCACCGGTGGAACCCATTCCACTGCTACTGGAAATATCACGGTGGATCTGATTAGCGGAGAACTGCTGGAAGGGAGCCTCACCTTCCGCAATTTTGCTCTGCAGATTCCCACCAGCAGTCCCATTTTAACATTTCACATTTCCCAGGCCACGTTAAACAGAAATGGTCTGGAAATTAACGGTAGCCAGCAACTGGCACTGGGTGGTAGTACGGTCGGTGTAACATTTAATCATTTATTAATCAATTTGCGCACCTTGCGGGTGGTTTCGGGTGATGCGACCTTCCAGAGCAATTTTGCCTTTCGGGTAGGCCTGAGCGGAGGTCAGTTAAGCTGGCAGGCGGTACAGGCAGGTGTGGCCAGTAGCTTGCATGATGCTTTACAGCTTAATCTACCTTCCAATATTCGAATTTCGTCCAATGGTTTACAAATTTCCGGTACTTCGCAGGTGCAGTTAAATTATCAGGGAATGGGTCTGGACAGCCTGCGGGCCGTTTTCTCCAACGATTTTGCTCTGCAATTCCAGCCTTTCCAGATTCGCTCCGGGATGGTGGAAATTTATTACAATTCCAACCGCATTGCTTATCTGGATCCCGGGGGTATCCATGTGAATCTGGGATATTTTGGTGTTCAGGCACTTCCCGACCGCTTGCCCTTACCGGATGTAAGCATTGCCTATCTGGTACTGAAGCAGGGTAACACTACATTGGTGGATGTAACCAATGTAAGCGGTGGAGTGCGGATTGCTACCCGTACCGGACAACCGGTGCGGCTGGTCTTTCCGGCACTGCAGTTTAATCAGAGCACTCCGCCGGAAATTGGGGTGGAATTTTCCATTGTGGTCGATCCCCTCAATCTCCAGCTTACCAGTGGCCACATCCGCGCCGTTATTCCCGATAATACTCCGGGTTTCGACCTCTCGGCTGTCGGTATTCCTTTAAACATTAAAAACCTGGATTATCGGGACATTAGCGGGGTGAAAACATTTACCTTCAAAGGATTACCAAAACTTTTCTCCACGGTGCTTTCGCCCAGCGATTCAATTAGCCTCACTTTGAACGAAACCGGGCAGTTTGATGCCAATTTCAACCTTACCCTGAATAAAACGATCCCGCTGGTGAGCGGCAACGACATGATTCAACTTTTCCTTTCCTCCCTCACCGGTCGGATCCAATGTAGCATCAGCTCGCTGAATTTCAGCCTTACCGCTTCGGCAGCACTGAAAATGCGATTAAACAACAGCCTCCAGGATGTAGTGGGAATGGATTTGAATGTAACGCAAGCGGGATTTAACGTACAAAACCTGCGGATTAATTCCAATCTGGGTAACCTCCCGTTAAACCTGGGCGTTATCGATATGACGTTGGGGGACTTTACCATTCCCACCCTCACCTATAATCAGAGTTCCGGCTGGGATTTTGTATTCGATTTTTCGGCGAATCTGGGATTTCCGCAGTTTGGAAATTTCCGTTTACCCAAAATTGAGCACATTCGCATTTCGCGCAGCGGGATTCATTTCCCCGAAACCTCTTTCCCATCTTTAAATCTCACTCCTTTCCAGCTGGGTGGTTTTGGGCTGAAGTTGACTTCTTTACGGGTTCCTGAAGTCACAGTAAACTTCTTTGACGGATCGGTGGATTTTGGAAGCGCTTCCGGAATTCGTTTCGATCTGGAATTAAACATGCCCAACCTGGCATCCAACATGCCTCCGGCGTTGCAGAATATCGGGTTGCTGGTTAGTAATTGCGGATTCTCCCATGGGATAATTACGGGAACCATTCAGAATAAGCAGGTGGCAGATCCTGGAATTGAAATTCCCATTGGAGGCGGTGCCAAATTCTTTGCCAAAAAGTTCCGGGGAAGCCTCTCGGGCGATAGCACCTCCACAGGATGGCAGCAGAAATTCGATGTGCTGGTGGAAGGTGCTTTCCAGGTGCCGCCGGGATTGTTCCCTTGCTCCTCGCCTACCAATATCAGTACTGCGCTACACATTTCTTCTTCCGGGCAGATTTCCGGGCAAATTGCGAACTTCCTTCCCGGGTGTCCTCTAAGGTTCGGCCCAGTGCGGTTGCAAGTGGATTCCTCCTCTCTGGCATTCCAGATTAACGGTGGCAATCAGTCGGCCATTATGGCTATGGCTGCCACGCTGAAGCTGCCGCCACCCACACCGGGAGATTCCATTACTGCTACGGGCAATATTACCCTGGATCTGGTAAACGGGGAATTCATTAACGGGCAAATCGCCATTAATACTCCTTTCCGCCTGAACCTGCCCATGGATGGCGATTTCCTGAGCTTTACCATCAACCAGGCGGTGCTGAACAAAGATGGGCTTCTCATTTCCGGCTCGAATACTCTGAATTTGGGTAGTGGTGCCAGCGTTACAGCCAATTTTAACAATTTGCTCATCGGATTAAGTCCTTTTGAGATTAAATCCGGGAATGTAACCTTCTCCTCCTCATTTGCCTTCAAGATTACCTTGGAAAACGGTCAGTTAAAATGGCAAGCCACCGGAGTCAATCCCACGATTACGGAGGATTTCGGTGTGGCACTGAATCTGCCTTCCACTATGGGAATTCAGGACGGGAAGTTCTTTGCCAACGGAAGTGCGCAGGTGAATTTCCGCTATCAGGGGCAGGATTATAACGGGTTAACGGTACAATTCAGAAATAATTTTAAAATGAATTTGTGGCCGCCCCGGGTGGTGGAAGGAAAAGCAGAGTTCATCCGCGATGGAGAGGTGCTGGCTTACATCGACAGTTCCGGATTTGTCCCGGGCAATATTCTGGCAGTGATTCCGCTGCCGGATACCCTAGGCCTGCCCAACAAAAATATCGCCTACATGCGGTTAAAAGATGATGCCGGTAATCTGCTGGTGGAAACCACGGATAACGGCAATGCCTATATGTTGCAGATAAAACCGGGCAAATCACTCAAAATCGTTATCCCGGCGCTAAAATACAACGGAAGCACACCACCCGAACTAACGGTTACTTCCTTAAGCATTGGGGTGAATAAAACCACGTACCAGCTGGTGAGTGGAGGAATTCAGATTGAGGCTCCGACCGATAATTCTCTGTTCGACCTGACTCCCCGGGGCATTCCGCTAAAAGTGACCCGCTTTGCAGTGCGTAAAAAGAGTGGGAATTACGGAGTACTTATTGGGGCAAAGATCCAGCTACCCCAGGCTCTTTCCGACATGGATTTAAGTGTGGATAGCCTGATGGTGAGTGCCAGTGGTATTTCGGGAACGGTAACCGTGGGGCAGTACCACGCCAGTTACACCAGTGGTACAACTTACATCAAAACGGTTAATTTTGGCACGGATGTTCCGGTACAACTGAAAGTAGAGGGAATCCGAACCGACTTCTCGAACACGGGATTTCAGATTTCCTTTAGCGGCGATTTGTTTGTGGACTTGTTCAAGGAGAACAATAGCAGCTCACCTTCCCCCATTCATTTTGCCGCCAGTGTAGGTACGGATTCCACCAGTTTCACCACGGATATTTCGCACCTTACCAATGGAATTCCCATAAAAATAGCCCGGTTAATGCCTCTGGCAAACAATGCTTCCTTGCCGCCCATTAAATTTTACACTCACCAATCGGACGTTGTGCTGGAATTGAACACGTTGTTCAAGATTCCCTCTTTTGGCGAAAACTTTGCGGTGGAGGTGAGAGGTCTTAAAATCTCGAAAAGCCAGGGATTACAGATGCCTACCATTTCCTTTAGCAATCCCGGCGATATGCTGAATTTTAATCTTTTCGCCATGCAGTTTAAAATAACGCAACTGGGCTTTTTCTACGAAACCCACGGAAGCTCCCGGGTGTTTGGTTTAAATTTGAATGGTACAATTACCGCTTTCGATAATACCAGTTCATTTGAAGGGTTGAAAATTGGATCCGATGGGAGTTTCTCCATAGCCGGAGCCAATTTAATTTCCGACACTATTAATATTGTCTCGAATAAGTTACAACTCACCGAGTTGTCTTTCCATCAGGATTCGCTCAAGACAACGTTCCGGGTCACACCGCCGGAACCGCTCAATCAGAATCCCAGTGATGTGCATTTCTATATCGCTCCGGATGGAACCGTGGGTGGTGGCGGCAGAGTTGTACTGTTGGACGAAAACCACGCTAAAGGAGGTGGAGACCAGACGGAATGGCAATTCTGGAGAGGGACTCTGGACCTGGTGTATCTGGATGTGGATTTGAAGCTGGATCATTTCCGGAACTCCCGGGTGAATATTAACGGCGACCTGTGGCTGGATAACGATCGCATCGAGTTCGGATATAAAGATGCCAGCGGTCTGCATCCCGGCATCCAGATTGGATTTGATGGAAGTACTCATTTCACCAATTTCCGATTACAGGGAACGCCTACTTTCGATCTGGAAGTGTTGGAATTTAGACTTACTCATTTAAGTTCGCTCCCCAATTCAACATTTGGTATTAAAATTTCCGGTGATGTGAGTGTCAATGTTTCTAATGTGAGTAGTACTATTACTTTTAGTGAATTGGAGATTGATAGCGACGGCAATATGCCCAATATTGCCAGCGCCATTAGCGGGGGACGCTTGAGTATCGGAAGCATTTTTTCGCTGGAAATTAATGGGTTCCAATATCTGCCTGATGGTGGAACGATAACCTACGATACCGGAGTCCTTCCTACCGGAAGTAACAGCGGTTCCCAAAGAACCGTAACGCGCCACGTCGATTTTTATATCGAATTTGGTGCCAATATCACCATTGCCAGTACCTTTAGCGGTGGTGTCCGGAAATTTATGCTTTTCAAGGCCGCAGATACGACTTGCTTTGTGTTAGATGAATTGAACCTGAGCATCCAGGATGTGGTGACGGCTTCTCTGGATATGGTGTATTATTCCACCAATAGCGACATCTTTTTCCTGGCTGCGGGTGGTGTGGATGTAAACAATTCACTTCAGTTTAGTACAGTAGGATTGTTTGAACAGGTCAATGGCAAACTGCGTTTCGGTATATTCGCGGTTCTTGAAATTGGCGGTTCTGGAATTACCTTGTTCCCGGGAATTCAGTTAGTGACCGTGGGTGGAGGATTCTTTTACAATCCCAAACAGGAATATCTGGATCTGGTGGTTCAAAAAACGGATTTACGTGGTGATACCATTATTAACTCTCTACCCTCTTTAACAGGTGGAGAGGCTAAATTTGCAGTAATGTTGTATGCTGGGGTAGTTGTTGTGAGAGAATCCATTGTAAGTGGAACCACCTTGATAACCATTACCGACCAATATATTAACTTTGCTGGTCGGGTAGTATTGATGAATATGAATGATAAATTAATAGGAGGATTTAGACTTACTGCTCGATTCGATAATTTTTACATCGATGGATTGGTGTATGCTAAAATTCAAATGGGAGTTATTAAAGGCAGTGGAATGCTGCAGTTTAAAATTGCCGAAACAGATGAAGGAACGCAGTTTTATATTAAAGGAATGGCTCATGCGGTAATTATTAATGAGAAATTTCTGCAGGCGGATAGCCGTTTCTTTATCGGAAATCCGGGATTCATGTTTCAGGCATCCTCCCGTTCCGGGTTCGATTTCTGGATTGTCAGTGTAAATACTACCATTTCCAGCACCATATGGATGAAATGGCAGGAACCTCGGGAATTTGGTGGTTATTTTGCTTTTGAAGTAAAAGCGGAAGTCTTGCTGGGTCTGGCTTCCATTACAGCAGGTGTGAAAGCGATTCTGGTGATTTCCGATCGTTTTGTAGTGTACGGTGAGGCATATGGTTCAATATGTGTGTGCTGGGGACTGAAATGCTGGGATGGCTCCATCTGGTTAAAGATTAGCAATGTCGATCCCAAATTTGATGGAGGTTTCGGGCACGATCCGGAGATGAGCAAGAAAATTGAAGAAGCCGAACAAATGGCGGACGAGATGGAGCAAGAGGCTCAAAAAGCCCAGGATGACATGGAAGCTCAGCTTGCCGCCAGTATTCGCCTGGATGATCAGCAGATTCGCCAGGGAGGAATAAACCTCTTTGCGAGCAATCCCCGGCAAACGGCTTTGTCCTGGAAATCCATGGAAACGAACAACGGTGGATTATTATCGTCTGAGATAAGTACCCTGAATTCTTATATTAATCAAAGCTTAACTTTACCTTCAAATATCGCCAATACAGCCAATTATCTGGCGCAGTTGCTGAGCGAGGAGGAAGCGTTACTACAGGAGGCAGAAAATATTGCTGATCAACTGGGACAGCAACTGGATCAATCCCTCGGTTCGTTACCTTCGGTGGAAAATGCTCTGGAAAATTACGATATGGTGTCGCCCATACAGGCATTGTCCGATTCGGTTTCCGTAATTACTTACACCGATCCCGAAGGACACGAACACCAGAGCTTTGAGATTAAGCCGCGACTCTCCATCGATGACGATTTGTATAATCAACATAAAGAGCGGGCGCGGCAAATGGAGCGGAAGCGGGAACGTATCCTAAATCAGATTTACCAGCAGATATTGAAATTAAACAATTACCTCTCGCAAATCGATGTCATATTAAACCGTGAAGATGGTACGGCTACCGTTAAGGCGCTGGGAGAAAAGTACCTGGCTGCCCGCGAAAAGCTGGAGGAATATTTCTGGAAAAATCACGAGTATATTTACGATCTTACTTCCTGGGCAAGCGGGGCTTTAAGTCATCTGGAAGGATTGAGAAGCGCAGTCGATGATTTTGTTCACGATAAATCCGATCGTATCAATAACATCGATGAATTGAAGAATTTAGCAAAAGCACGTGCCCGGAAACTGGCCGATGTGGTATATGCCGGTTCACCGGATCAAGCAGATAATTTTTACCAGAAATACTCCTCTAATATCGATCAGTTAAGTGACACCAATAATGTTCGTACGGTATGTAATCGTCTGGGAATTAACCTCTGGATAGATATCCCCCGCTCGGGTTTGCAGATGTTGGCTTCTCAGTTCGATTCTGCCGTGGTGGCGAACATCACCAATCACGATGAAAAAATAGGTGCAATGAATGCCAAACACGAGCAGGTTACGAAAGTCATCGATAAAATTTATGAAAAACGAATCGG
>JALXCH010000273.1 GCA_026991005.1 Calditrichia bacterium
AGCCACTACCGCATCGCCTGGAATACCATTTTTGTCATCGATCCCCTCTATTCCGTTCCCTTTGGCATCAGCGTTCTGGTGCTCTTTTTTCTGTCCCGGGGCAGCAAACTGCGCCGTCGCATTCTCTACCTGGGACTTCTGGTGAGCACCTCTTACCTGTCTCTTACCGTAGTGAACAAATTGTACGTTACACACCATTTTCGCCAGCAACTACAGCGGCAAGGAATTGAAGCCGAGCGCCTGCTTACCGGTCCCACTCCCCTGAACAACATTTTGTGGCGGGGTGTGGCACGCACTGCGGAAGGATTTTACACCGGATATTATTCCTTACTCCAGAAAGAGGATACCATTCGTTTTCGCTTCACTCCTGCCAACAAAGGCTACATCCAGCCCTATTTGAATTCCGCTCCTCTGCAAACCTTTAACTGGATTACCGGGGGATTTTTTGCGGTGGAGAAACGGGAAGGTTCTTTGCTGCTTCAGGATATGCGCTACGGACGGTTGTTTGGCTGGGCAATTAACGACGGCGCGTACATTTTCTCCTTTCGAATGGAAATACTCCCAAAAACTTCAGGTGGACAAGAAATCCGTCTGGTGCGCATGCGCCCGCCCCTTCGCTTCAACCGGGCAGCTCTGTCAACCCTGTGGCAACGCATCTTTACGGGGGAACCACCGGACAGCTCTCTTCAGCACGCTTTAAGAGAATCGCTCCATTTGCAGGAGTCCCGCTGATGTACCGCTGGCTACGAAAATTGTTATTTTTGCTGGAACCGGAAAAAGCGCATGCGCTGGTGCTGCACGGACTCCGCCTCCCGGCATTTCGCTGGTTCTTGCGAAGAATGTACCACTTCGAGCATCCTTCCCTGCAACGCACCCTCTGGGGCATCACCTTTCCCAATCCTGTGGGTCTGGCTGCCGGGTTCGACAAAAACGCCGAAGCGGTGGCTGCAATGGCAGACCTGGGATTTGGTTTTGTGGAGATCGGTACCGTTACGCCGCGGCCCCAACCGGGTAATCCGCGACCCCGGCTGTTCCGTTTAACAGCAGACGAAGCCCTGATTAACCGGATGGGATTTAACAACCAGGGAGTGCGTGATGTTGCCCAAAAGCTCCGTCAGCAGGGACCCCTGCCTATCATCATTGCGGGGAATATTGGCAAGAATAAAGACACACCCAACGACCAGGCTGTGCGCGATTACGAAAAGTGCTTTCGAGAGCTGTATCCCTATGTGGATTTCTTTGTGGTGAATGTCAGCTCCCCGAATACCCCTAATTTGCGGGAACTTCAGGAAAAGGATTCCCTGCAGCAGCTTTTACATCACTTGCAAGAAGTCAATCACTCCCTTCCCCATCCAAGGCCCATTCTGCTAAAAATTGCCCCCGATCTCTCCTTTGCTCAACTGGACGACATTCTGAGCATCGTGCAACAAACCAGAATTCACGGAATTGTGGCCACCAATACCACCACTTCCCGGGAAGGGCTGCACACCTCTCCGGAAGAAATCGCCCGCATGGGTCCCGGGGGATTAAGCGGCCGGCCCCTGCGCCACCGCTCTACCGAAATCATTCGCTACCTGCATCAAAAATCGAGAGGGAAGATTCCCATCATCGGTGTGGGGGGTATTCATTCCGTGGAAGATGCCCTGGAAAAACTTCGGGCGGGCGCCAGTTTGGTAGAGCTGTTTACCGGCTTTATTTACCGGGGACCAGCCCTCAT
>JALXCH010000274.1 GCA_026991005.1 Calditrichia bacterium
CAAAATCATCCTCATAAAAATATGCCAGTCGATTCTCGCCAAAATCAAAGAAATTAATGGTACTGGGAAGCTCCGAAAGCGTAACCGGGAAGAAAGCGGGACTCATCCAGGTATCCAGAATGTCGATGATGGGATAATCCAGTATGGAAGGGGAAATCACGTTTAACTCCGTCTGGGGGAGGTAGAGCATGCTAAAATACGGGAAGCCCATCAGGTGGTCGATATGAGTGTGGGTAAAAAAAAGAAAGAGCCGGAAGAGATTTTGTTTGCTTTTCCCGGATTTCATCTCGTTTAATAAATCGTACCCCAGATTAATCAATCCGGAACCGGCATCCATAATAATCACATGCTTTCCAATATCGAATCTCAGGCAAGTGGTATTGACACCGAATCGGGTTACATCGCCATTGGTGGGTGAGTAACTACCCCGTACCCCATACAACTTGACACGGATATGATGATCGCTCATTCTTTCTCCCATCTATTGCTGCGATTCCAATCGTTTTATTTCATCCCGAATTCTGGCTGCTTTTTCGTATTCTTCTTTTTCTACAGCTTCCTGTAATTCCCGGCGGAGTTTTTCCAGCCGATCTTCCCGAAACGAACCCTGATTCTCTTCCATTTCCTGGATTTCGTCTGGAGTATACGCTCCTTTTTCCATTACCTCATCTTCCACATAAATAGGAATATTTTGCCGAACTGCCAGAGCAATGGCATCACTGGGTCGGGAATCTACTTTGAACGTTTCCTTGTCGCGACGGAGGTAAATATTGGCATAATAGGTGTTGTTCTTCAACTCAGTTACCACAACGCGCTCTATTCGGGCACCAAGCGTTTCCAGAATGCTCAGAGTTAAATCGTGTGTAATGGGACGGGGAGGTTTAATATTCTCCAGTCCCAGCGCAATGGATTGAGCCTCGTATTCACCAATGATGATGGGTAATGTGCGGTCTCCATAAAGCTCTTTTAAAATAACACCACTTGCCTGTGATTGGGTTAAAAACAAACCATTAATTTTTACTTCAATCATAAATACCCTTCCCTCTAAATTAAACAGCTTCGACAGATACAATTTCGGGAAGTTTCTGGCGGAGGTATCTTTCGATACCTTCTTTTAAAGTCAATTGTGCCATGGGACAACCTCCACAGGCACCTAACATACGCAAATACACTACATTCCCCCGTAACTCCACAAATTCAATATCACCCCCATCCATCTGGATGCCTGGACGAATCTCGTTCAACAACTGAATCACGGTTTCTTCGGAAATCATATTCCCTCTATTTTTAATTGTTTTTCCTCTTTTAATTTATTCAGAGGATTCGATAAGGGCAATTCCATTTTTCAAATCAAACTAATATTAAATTGATTTTAATATTTTTCATTGAGCCAGGTCAATTCCATTAATTTTCTCTAAAGTTTACTTTGCACGACCTGCAAAGTTTCGTTGGTCTGATCTTCCACCGTTTTGAGGACTTTTTGTTGTTCGGCTTTTAACTTCCCCACGAAATCCTCGTCGGTAATGGTGGAAAGATTAATGAGGATGTTGAGCGAAGCACCGCGAGCGGCTGCGTGGGCTAAAACTGCCGCCACTCCCGAATCACTAATGGAATTCACATTACCATGAAGAGCAATTTTCAGACTTAATTCGGTGAGCATGGCACACCGTCGCAAAACGTCCATCGGTACCAGAGCAGCCCGTTTGGTTGCTTCCTGAACCGCTGCTTTACGAACCTGTTTTTCCTCTTCAGTTTCTCGGGGCATCTGATATGCTTTCATCACTTCGGCAAATACTTCGGCATCCTTTTCCGCTAGCAGCAGAAATTCTTCGCGTAATTTAGTGGCTTTCTCCCGAACCTTTTTCATTTCATCATCATATTTTACGTACCGTTTTTTCCCAATGGTCAAATTACAAACCATATCAACCATCGCCGCAGAAAAAGCTCCGGCCAACGCCGATGCCGTGCCACCTCCCGGAACCGGTTTTTCCGACGATAACTCATTCAATATATCGCGTAATGTCATTTCCATCAGCATATTTTTCTCCTTCTCACAAATACCTTCAACCTTATAATATGAATTAAATACGAAAAATATCAGGGTCACATATTTTCTTAATGATAATAAAATAAATATTTATCTCATTTCCAAACTTTTTTTTGGAGGAAAGTATCTTTTTAAAATTCCCTCCGGAAAGTTTCTGGAAACGCTATAGTGCAATATTCTCCATTTGCTTGAATGGTTGACTCATTTTCCAGACCACCCGGGATGATTCACCTTCAGAACTCTAACCGGGATACGGTAAAAAATAATAATCGATGATGTGATACTCCGGTAAGAACTCCCCCAGTTCATCCAGTTTCATATATTCCCGGATAAATTGAATTTGCTGGACATCGCTTAAGGACTGTTTTTGATGGATTTTGCTAATTTCTTTAATAGCCACCTGGATTACCTGGAGGGGGATTGGCAAAAGGAAACGGGTTCCCACAATTTCGATTAGCTCTTCCTGGCACAGTTCCAGTGCAGTGTTGAAAAGTTTCAGAATAGTGGGATTTTCGTAATCCTTCAGGCTAAAAATGACCTGAGCCTGTTCGCCGGAACCAAAACTATAAGCGGTGGCATCCACAGTTTTAAAACGACCCCGGGCACGCATCACACGCCCATCTTTATCTTTCCGCGGATTACCATTTTTGTCCAGTAAAACCCTCCCGCGAAAACTCAAATCATCCGCCAGGTTCTGGGCAATTTCCAGCCGGGCATGATTCAGTACAATTGCAAGATACACAATGTACTTGCGAACCCTAATCAGCATAGCGCCTTTTTCGGCAGACCAGGGAATATCTTCCAATACCGGAGTGACTTCTCCCTTTTCTAATGCATTACGAATAAATTTCTGGTCGCTGCGGAATATTTGCCCTGCTTTTTCCTCATCCCACTCATTCCCCACAAAAATAACCGGTAACTGAAATTGCTGAGAAAATTCCCTCGCAAAATCTCCAGCCATTTGCTCGCATTCCGGTAAAGTGATGTTCCGTACCGGACTGATGGTAAGATGAGAAAATAACCCCACAACCCGGGCATTACTTTGATAATTCCGGAAATTAAATGAAGTGTAAACCTGCTCTGCCATTTCCATCAGGAGCGAAAAAAGCTCGTTCGGAAATCCCGCTATTTTAATCACAGTGTAGTTTTCTTCTTCCCGAAACCGAACATCCAGCAACCGGACGTTCGCCTGGTTATCGACCAGCCGGGTAATGCGGACAATTTTTTTCCGTTCTTTCCCTTCACCCAGCTTCAGTGAGGCTGAAATAATACGAATGTCTTCCGAGTTCTTCATAAGCCTTCCGTGATTCCATTTATGCGGGAATTTAACAAATCTCTCCTAAAATTCAAATCTGTGAAACGGATGCCCAGGAACAAAAAGTAGTGAAATACGTCCCTCAGGCAGGACGGGAAAGGACTTCCTGATAAAGTTCGAGGTATTGGGGAATAATTTTATCCACATGGAAGCGCTCGAAAGCATAGGTGCGGGTATCGCGTGCCAGTTTCTGGTAAGCGGACTCATCGCTCAAAATGTGCAGAACATGCTCTGCCATGGTATCCAGATCGCCGACGGGCGCATAATACCCCGACACCCCCGGTTGAACCAATTCTTTCAGCCCCCCTGCATCGCTGGTTACGCAGGGGACGCCACAGGCCATGGCTTCCAGCGCTGCCAGACCAAAACTTTCCTGCTCGCTGGGCATCAGAAAAACATGGGAAGTTGCCAGAAGTAAAAAGATGCGCTCCTGCTTCCCCAAAAAATGGACATGCTCGGCAATCCCCAGCTCCCGGGCTCGAGCTTCAGCCAGCGAACGCTCCGGGCCGTCTCCAATCATTAACACCTTCACCGGAATTTTTTTCATCACCCGATAAGCCACCTCAATCACATCCCGAACCCGTTTCACGGGACGGAAATTGGAGAGGTGGGAAATAATTTTCTCTCCGTTCGGGGCAATCCGTTGCTGTACCCCCCGGCACACTTCCCGCTGGTCGGGATGTTCTTCCACAAAATTGTAAATAACTCGGATCTCGGTATCCAGGCGGAAATTTTCCAGGGTTTTCTTCCGAAGATAATTCGAGACGGCCGTAACGGCATCACTCCGTAAAATACCGAATCGGGTTACTTCCAGGAAAGAAGGATCCTTGCCCACCAGGGTAATGTCCGTTCCATGCAGGGTGGTTACAATGCGCAGGGGATGAATATCCCGCACCATTTCCCGCGCCAGATAGGCAGAAATGGCATGGGGCAGTGCATAATGGGCGTGGATTATATCCAGTTTCTGGTAACGCGCTACTTCTGCCATGGTACTGGCCAGCGCCAGAGAATAGGGCGGATACTCAAACAGAGGATAATTCATAATTTTCACTTCGTGGTAGAAAATACGGTCCAGATATCGGTTCAATCGGTAGGGCATTGCGTAGGTAATAAAATGGACTTCGTGTCCCAGGCGAGCCAGATTTTTCCCCAATTCCGTGGCTACCACTCCACTCCCGCCGTAGGTTGGGTAGCAGGCAATTCCGATTCTCATTTGTCCCCAATCTCATGAAAAAAGACCACACGATTGCGTCCCTGCGCCTTGGCGCTGTAGAGCGCCCGATCTGCTGCGACAATCAAATCCTCCATAATCACCGCATCGTCCGGGTAAGTTGCACAGCCAATGCTAATGGTGAGTGTGCCATTGGGTTGCACTTCTTCATCGGGAAATTTATGCTTTTCCACTTTCTTACGAATTCGTTCTGCCAGGGCAGCGGCACCCTTTTTCCCGGTGGAGGGGAGAATGATGGCAAATTCCTCGCCCCCATAACGGGCCACAATGTCGTTATCTCGCACGGTGTGCTTCAGAATGGCGCTCAATTGCCGCAACACTTCATCCCCTGCGGGATGCCCCAATGTGTCGTTGTAATTTTTGAAAAAATCCACATCCATGATGAGCAGGGACACCGGCATGTGGTTCCGCCGCGCCCGGGCAATTTCTTCCCGTAAACGCAGGGTGAAAAAACGGTAGTTGTGCAACCCGGTCATCCCATCGGTATAAGAAAGCGCTTTGATTTTCTCGAAATTCTGCGCATTGTGAATGGCTACCGAGAGCATATTTCCTACAATTCCCAGCAGCTCCAGTACATCCGGAGAATATTCCTCTCCCCGCACGTTGGGTCCCAGGCAGAGCGCTCCGATGATGTTTTCGTTCTGGAATAATGGGGCTACCACCCTTATTTCCAGATCATTCAGTAAAGGAATAATCTCCTGAAACTCCCGCACCACATCGTTTAACTGAAACGGCTTTTTAATTAATTCCAGGTAATGCACAAACTTATCGTGGCGAGAAAGCTGCAAATCTTCAATTTTATCCTTTAAAATCCCTTTCGCAGATTTAACTTCGAACACCTCTTTGTCTTCTTCACTCTGGAGAAAAAGTAAAGCGCTTTTAGCCGTAAACACCCCCAGTGCGTGGAGCAAAGCCTGATTAACCAGACGCTCCAGATCTGTTTCGCTCATCACTTTAAAGCTGATTTCGAACAGGTTGTGCAGGTCGTAAATTTTTTTCTGAAGCTGTTTATTGGTTTCGGCAAGCACTTTATTTAGGCGCAGAATCTGCTGGTTGGCTTCGTCCAGTTCTCTGTTGCGATGCAATAGAGTATCCTGCAGATTCTTTAGGCGCAACATGCTGCGAATTCGCGTGTGTAACTCCTCGAACTGAAACGGTTTGGTAATGTAATCGTCGGCACCCGCTTCCATGGCTGCCACTACATCCCGCACATCCTTCCGTGCCGTAACCATAATGATGGGCAGGTAATAATCCAGCTCCTGATTTCGAATGCGTTGGGTGGCGCTAATTCCATCCAGATTGGGCATCATTAAATCCATGAGTACAATATCCGGTCGTTCCTTCTGGATCATTTCCAGAACGTTTTCGCTATCCAGGCAACTCACCACCGTAAAATTACGCCGTTTAAACTGAAATTCTACCAGTTTGTGAATGGAAGGATCATCATCCACAACTAAAACTTTGTACTTCCTGGGTAAATGTTCAAAATCGTTCATATCCGGATCTCAATCCATTATGTCAGAATTTG
>JALXCH010000275.1 GCA_026991005.1 Calditrichia bacterium
ACAAAGGCGGGTTCTCGGGTAAATACCCAATACGCCTCTTTACCTCCAGTGGCTGTTCCCAGATGTCGAATCCCGCCACTCGTGCCTCTCCCGAGGTGGGAGGCATGTAGCAGGTGAGGATTTTCATGGTGGTGGTTTTTCCCGCAGCATTGGGACCCAATAACCCCAACACCTCACCTTTTTTCACACTAAACGTGACATTGTGAATGGCGAGTTTCTCTCCGTAATATCGCGTTAAATCCCTTACCTCAATCACCTTTCTCTCCTCCATCGCTTTGGTTCCAGGTCTCGCTGTTGTTTATGGTTTTGTTTTGTTGAATTGATTCCGTTGCTACTTCGCTGGTTACAACCGTTTCACCATCCGCTCCCTGCTCTGCTTCGGTTTCGGGGGCTCCGGCAACCACCTTCGTTTTATGAATAAAATTTTCCAGGGAGTGAATCGCCCCGTCAATTTCCTCCCGTTCAGGTACGTACCGGGCAAATTTTACCATATCCGCCAGCTGAAGCACTTCCAGCGCCAATTGCTGCTCCTCGGGGAGCAAGTGTAATTCCTGCAACGATTGTTCGATTTCCGCGGTGGTTTCTTCCAGTGCCGAGATGAAATAACGATTTTCCAGATAGCGCCGTAAAATGGTAGAGATTTCCGTAAAAATCGGTTTAAACTGCTCCCCGGCGAGTAAGGAGGGCAACTGCGCTTTGAACTGTTCCAGCTCCTCCAGGGCAATTTCGTGCGCCGGACGCACCTTTTCCGGCTTCAGGAAAGGCAGAAGCTGCTGCCGATGCTTGCGGTAAAAGTAAATCCCCAGCACCAGGGAAATAATTCCCAGAATCACCGCTCCGTAAATGGCAAACCTCAGATAGGGGAAGGGAATGGGCTGGGGTGGTTTAATATCCACCAATTTTCGCTCCCCCTCTGCCAGCACACTTCGTACGTAAATTTTCAGCGGTTCGGAACGAATAATCTGATACTTGCGTGCCGTATCGGAAGCAGCAAATGCCACCGGGAAAGGCGGAATCACGTAGGTTCCGGTATCGAACACCGAAATTTGATATTCATATTTCTGGGTGATTAACGTATCGGTTTTTACCGGCGGGTAAATTTTGAAGTCTTTGATTTCGAACTGCCCCAGATTGGCGCCGGGCCCCGGCTGTTCGATGCGCACCCCCGGGGCATGCTGAATGATGAGCGTGTAGGTAATCCGATCTCCAATGGTAATTTCGGATTTATCCACACTCACCTGAAGGCGAATCAGGGACGAAGTCGCAGTTGCTATCCCGACAACCCCACCCAACAGCACGATGATTGTGGCAAATATCCGTCTCCGAATTTTCCCGATATTACTTAAACTTCTCCTCATAAATCACAACCTGCTCCGCTTTCATTAACCGTTCCATCAGTCGTTGATAGGCTTCCTGTTGTTTTTCCTGAATGAAATCCTGTGCCACCCTCTCTTTTACCTCGCTAAACGGAGGAATCCGCTTGATGTTCCCGTTCTCATCTTTTTCGGCGTACTTCTCTTTGTTGGCTTTGTAATAAAGTTCGATATCCGCTTCGGAATATTTGTTTAAGTTAACTTCCTTCTCAATCTCCTGTTCCAGCAGTTTCTGGGTCATCAATGCTTTCTCTGCCCGAAACACACCTTCCCGCACATCTTTATCTTTGTCCAGACCTTTGCGTTTGGCGGACTGGTACAGCAATTCCTGCATGATGTAATTCTTCAGGAATTCCAGCCTCTGTTGGGGAGAGGTAATCTGCTTGCGTACATATTCCGGTAGCTGATTGATCTCGTACTGCAAATCGCCGGTAGTAATCTCCCGATTCCCGATTTTGGCCACCACTTCGCCGGGACGGGATACCGGTTTCTGAGATTCGTCCAGTGCGGCGGTTTCTTCCATGACCTGCTGGGCATCGGTGGAGCGTTTGAGCCGTTCCAGGCACTCCACAATCCGGTGGCGTACCTCCTGCTGTAATTTGCTCTGAGGATACAGATATTGCACTCGCAGGTAATACGCCAGCGCATTTTCGTAATCGTGTAACCGCTCGAAATAAATATTGGCAATCATGTAAGCAATGTGCGCCTGTTCCTTCTCGCTCAGGGGATAATTCTCCAAATAGTCCTGATAAACCTCAATTGCCTGCCGGTACAGTTGCTGGTTGTACAAAACATTGGCCAGTTCCCGCTTTTTTTCAGCCGGAATTCCGGGTTGAGTGTTTCGGCTACAGCTCCCTGCCCAGAGTAATAAACCTGCCAGTGTCACAAAAAACAGCTTTCTCATCTCGTTTGCCCAATTTTAATGAAATCGTTTCGCCCGCATACTGAAAAACCGGGTGAGCGGGGGAATATACGATTCGTTGGTATAAATATCGATGGAATCCACCCCAATGGATTTAAACAACTTTTTCAATCGGGTTTTCTCTTCCTGTGCATTTCGGGAGTAAGTCTGGCGAATTGGAGAAAAGGAAGTATCCAGCAACATCACTTCCCCGGTTTCCAGATCTTCAATCTCAATCAGCCCCACTTCGGGTAATTTCTCTTCCAGTACATCCATTATGTGAATCGCCACCAGGTCGTGGCGTTTATTGGTAATTTGCAGGTCTTTTTCGAATCCTTCGCTCAGGAAATCGCTAATAACAAAAACCGTAGCCCGGCGGCGCAAAATCCGGTTCAGGTACTCCAGCGCCAGCGAAAGGTTGGTCTCTCGTCCCTGGTGCTGTTCGGCATTTTCGGCAAAATAAAGCAATTCCCGGATAATGCGCAGAATATGCTGACGCCCTTTTCGCGGCGGAACAAACTTCTCAATCTCATCACTGAATATGATAAGTCCCACTTTATCGTTATTGCGAATGGCCGAGGAAGCCAGCAGCGCCGCAATTTCCACTGCCATCTCCCCTTTCATTTGCTGGCGACTGCCGAAATTCTCGGAAGCGCTGGCATCAAAGAGAATCATCACCGTGAGTTCGCGTTCTTCTTCAAACACCTTGACGTAAGGATGGTTCATCCGCGCCGAGACATTCCAATCGATGGTGCGCACGTCATCGCCGGGCAGGTATTCGCGCACTTCGGCAAACTCCATCCCCCGCCCTTTGAAAACCGAATGGTATTCCCCGGCAAACACTTCATTTACCACACCCCGAATGCTGATTTCAATTTGGCGAACTTTTTTTAGTAACTCACGCGTGTCCATCGTTTCTCTTTAACCGTTTTTCCTTTTGGCAGATACTGTGCTCTTCCGTAGCAGAAAATGTTCCCGTGCGGGAAAAAGCGTTTCCTGCGAAAAAAGTGCCCGGGTGCTTTATGGCACTTCCACCTGATTGAGTATCCGGCGAACCACATCTTCCGGTCTCACTTCTTCGGCTTCGGCTTCGTATGTTACAATAACGCGATGACGCAGAACATCCAGCCCAATGGCTTTTACATCTTCCGGGGTCACATATCCCCGGCGACGCAAAAAGGCATGTGCTTTGGCTGCCAGTTTCAGATTAATTGAAGCCCGGGGAGAGGCGCCGTAAGCAATTAATGGCTGCAAGTCTTTCAGTCCGTACTCTTCGGGCTGGCGGGTGGCAAAAACAATATCCACAATATACCGGTCGATTTTCTCGTCCATGTACACCTCGTTTACCACCTGCCGGGCGCGAACAATGTCCTGTGGGGTAACAACGGGTTGCACGGTTATCTCCTGGCCGGAGGTCATGCGTTGCATGATTTCCAGCTCTTCCTCTTTATTGGGATAGGTGACCTCTAATTTAAGCATGAACCGATCCACCTGGGCTTCGGGAAGGGGGTAGGTTCCTTCCTGTTCAATGGGATTCTGAGTCGCCATCACCAGAAACGGTTCTTCCAGCGGGTAAGTGGTATCGCCAATGGTCACCTGGCGTTCCTGCATAGCTTCCAGCAGCGCGCTCTGTACTTTGGCAGGGGAACGGTTAATCTCGTCCGCCAGAATCAAATTGGCAAAAATGGGACCTTTGCGCACCGTAAACTTGCCGGTGTTCTGGTTATAGATGAGCGTCCCGATTAAATCTGCCGGGAGTAAATCCGGCGTAAACTGGATGCGCTGAAACCGGGCCTGAATTACCGATGCCAGGGTTTTTACGGTCATGGTTTTGGCCAGACCCGGCACACCTTCCAGTAAAATGTGCCCATTGCTCAACAGACCAATCAGGAGCCGCTCCACCATGTAGGTTTGCCCCACAATAACCTTCCCCACTTCTCCGGTAATTTTTTCCACAAATGCGCTTTCCTGTTGAATCTTTTCGTTAATCGCTTGAATATCGACACTCATTTTGCCTCCTGTGCTTCAACCATCGTGTTTCCTGTGTGCGTTTTTCGTTTTAAAAGGAAGTTCTCAATGGCACCGTAAATTCCGGTAAATTCTGCCGGATCCACATTTTTTCCGGCAAATTTTATCATATCCAGACGCTGTAACACATCTTTTAATTTGGCGTAATCCGCTGCTTCCAGACCCAGTTTTTCCAGTTCCGTGAGCAATTCAGAAGTGCTCATTTCCCGTGCCGGAATCCCAAAATCCTGATCCAGGTACTCGCGAAAGATACGCGAAAGGCGCTGGGTCATTTCTGCCAGATTGGTTCCCCGGGGATCCACCTCCTGTGCCAGGCGGGTGAGGAATTTCTCGGGAATGCTCACCACCGGTACAGTGGCATCCTGATGTTGCTTCTTTTTACGAAAATAAAGCACCACCGCATAAAGCAGCACGCCAAAAAAGAGGACCAGGAGCACTCCGTAAATAATCGCCTTGCCGTGGACTCCCCCCGATTCGGCTACCGGCTCGGTGACCTCAATCATAATGCGCTGGGTTTTCAACTCATCTGCTTTCCCGGTAGCTGCATCGGTATATTTCACCACTATCCCATCGATGTAGGCCATCCCCATTTCCAGGGGTTTAAAACGGTAGGTAATGGATTTGATGGCACGTTGTTTTCCATTGGGCAGGGGTTCCAATCGGTTTTCAGCACCACTCCCTTCCAACAACAAATTGGTCAAAATGGGCTGGGAAACCAGATCGATTTTGTAATCAGACAATTCGCCAATCCAGGAAACATGTACATGAAAAATAACAGGCTGGTTAAGGGGAACCCGGCTTTTCTCCACATAGGTGCTTAATTCAATCTGCCGGGAGGGCGCATGAAGCGAATCCGGTGTATTTGCCGTATTCAGGGAATCGCTTTGTGCAAACAACCATATGGGAAACAACAGCCACACGACCACAGTCGTAATCGAAACTCCTCTTTCCATAGGCCTCACTGAATTTAAAATAAACAGGATTACTTTTACTCTGCTCCGAAACAAAAGTTTCCATCAAACAAAAACCCTGTTTCAAAGAAAACAGGGCTTCATCGGAGGAAAAAATTTTTTCGACCGAACCGGCGTTACTTGGAAGTTACCGGTTGTGGTTTTTCCGTTCCTTTATCTCCGGAATCCCCTTCTTTCAGGAAGGGCAAATCATCAATATTTTTTCCCAGATTTTCCAGTTCGTATCGGGCGTCATCCGCCAGATCGTGATTGGGGTATTTCTGTAAAAATTCCGTGTAATACTTTTTCGCCTTATCGTAATTTTTCAAATAATTGGCGTTAATGAATCCCACCATGAAAAGCGCTTTGGAAGAATATACTCCGTTGGGATACTCATCCAGAATTTTCTGAAAATATTTCTCTGCATCACTCCACTTCTCTTTACCCATATATTGGTAGGCCATGTCGAAATATTCCTTCTCCCCCGCCTTTTTACTGCATCCTGCTGCCAGCAAAAACATGGCTAAAACGCTCAGCGCTAAACTCAACAGCACAACCTTTTTCATGTGACCTCCGGAATCTTTTATCGCTAATTTGCGCCCAAATTTATGGGCTTTGTTTAAAAAAATCAAGTTAATCCCAAAAATGTTCCCGGCAAATGAAAATTTTATTAACAAAAGGGAAAACAGTTCTCTTCCAACGCCTCGCTTTAATTCAACCATAATCCGTCCACAACAAAAAAATTTCTTTATCTATCCAGGTCCATGTTCCTCCGTGCTGGTCCGTGTTCTTTATATCAGTCTGTGCCAGTCCGTGTCCGTCCGTGTTCTTTATGCCAAACCGTGCCCATCCGTGTTCTTTTCAAAC
>JALXCH010000276.1 GCA_026991005.1 Calditrichia bacterium
CATCCGGGGAGTATTGCGGATCGCTGACGCTTTTAATATGATACAAATCCTCAATCGTAAACGGTTTCTTTTCTGCCAGCACTGGCAGAATGAAGACCAGAATCAGAAAAAAGAGCACGCCTTTTTTCATGATGCCTCCTTGATTAGTTTGCTCAAAATCCGGAAAAAGCTAACAGTGGGTGGGCAAATATGCAAGAGAAAAGAAAATCTACAAATGAATTCAACGGCTTCCGTAATTTTCCGTAAAATGCAGCTCTTGTTTCTTTTAATTCAGAGTAAAATTGCGTTGTTAATGAGATTGGTTCGAATGTTTCACCATCGTTTGCCAGGGATGTAACATATATTCCCCGGATGAATCATCCTGAATTAATTTCAAAAATTTGCTGAAACCTCCCCTCTATCTAAAACCTTCGGTGCCACAAGAAACGGGACTCCATTATTTCCCACCGCTAAAAAATCTCGAATAATGCCCGGTTGTATTTTTTAATATCCCGGCGAATGCTTTTAACCACATGGTGTTTCAGGGAACGTTCTGCGGTGAGCAACGCATTCTGAATGGCTTTGGCGTTGGAACGCCCGTGGGCTTTAACCACCAGCTTCTGAAATCCCAGTACAGGTGCACCGCCGTACTCGGAATAATCCACCCGTTTTTTCACCTTCTTAAGCATGGGTGCCAGTAAGGTGAGTCCCAGTTTGGCAATCATGCTCTTCTTCCAGATGCGTTTTCCGGTTTCGATTCCCAGCTCGGCGGCTCCTTCCAGCGCTTTGAGCACAATGTTTCCGGTCATCCCTTCGGTAACAATCACATCGCTGATGCCCCGCAAAATGTCCTTCCCCTCCACATTCCCAATAAAATTAATGTCTTCCATCTGCTTCAGGAGGGAATAGGTTTCCACCAATCCCTGATGCCCTTTGGTTTCTTCTTCCCCAATGTTCAGGAGCCCTACCCGTGGATTTTCAATTTCCAGCACTTCCCGGGCATAATGGGTTCCCATAATCGCAAATTGGACTAATTGCACGGGGGTGCAATGCAGGGTGGCTCCCACATCCAGCATCACCGTGCGCCCGGGGTCACCCGGTCTGTTTTTCATGGCCGGGAAGATGGCCGTAAGCGCGCCCCTCTCCACCCCCTCAATCCGGGGTAAAAAGCGCGCTGCCGCCATGATGGTGGCCCCCGTGTTTCCGGCGCTCACCAGCGCATCGCCTTCTTCTTCCGCCAGCAATTTCATTGCCACAACAATGGAAGCATCCGGTTTCTCGTCCAGAGCCTTTTTGGGAGAATCCTCCATGGTAATCACCTGAGACGCATGGACAATTTCAAAATTCAATCCGCTCAGGTCAAATTCCTGCAGTGTCTTGGCAATTTTATCCTGATCCCCCACTAAAATAACCTGCAGAGTTGGACTCAACTTGCTGGCTAGGACGGCCCCCTTTAAAATTTCGTACGGCGCATTATCGCCTCCCATGGCATCCAGGATCACACGGTTGCGCACCATCTCTTTCGCCTCCTTATTTTAATAATTTCCTTTCTTCTCTGAAAAGAACTCTTCTCAGAGCTCTTTTTCATTACATATTTATGTGTAACATCTGTGAATATACATGGTGAAGGTGAAAAATACAAGTGGCGAACAGAGGGGATGGGTTTTGGGTGTGAAAATCCTTTGAAAAAATGAACTGTAAGTGATTCAATAAAAAGAATGGTTTTTTAAGGACTGAATTCGAGATTATTAGCTATCTATTCCGAAGCGGTTTTATCTCAGGGCAATGGTCTCCTCTTTAAGAGATTTTGTCGAACAAAACCTTCTCTACAAATTGAAGAACTAACTTTACCGCACTGTTTAACCAGAAATTAAAAGCAATTCTCTCGATGAAACAGCTTAAAAAAACCAGAGCTAAATCTGGAATTAATAATCTGTTTTAAAACGAAACTTCATGGTTCAAAACGATATTTTTTATTAAATTGTTGTGAAAAAAAATAAATATAAGATATTGTTCTTATATTTTAATTAATTTCCTGTAGAAATTTCTTCTTCGAAAATTGACTTTACATGGATTAAATTGAAGAGGTTTTTATTGTAGCATTTTTAGTCAGAGAATGGGTTTTTTGATATATTTGCGTTAAAAAATAAAAATTTATTTCATTAAAATTATTGTGATTTAATATATTTACATAATTTTTGGCAAATTTAATTGTTTTTTTAAATAGTTTCCGATAAAATGCTTGAAAATATTATTACAATTTAATATAATGATTCTAAAAGGGTCGATGAGTACCGGTTGGTAAAATAAAGTTCACTTCCTGAGAGGGTTTTTTCTTTTGGGTATCTTTCAAATCATAAAGAAACTGGAAAACAACGGGGATCAAGCCATGCAATCTGATCAGATAAACGCTAGAACCATGGGAGATAATTTTGGCAGTGTTACAATATTTATTGTGATGTTTTTATTGGGATTGTTTCTGGTTTTTAATAGCATCTTTATTCCGGAAGGCAAAGAAGGTTTTGCATTGACTATGGTGGTAAGTGGCATAGTTATTTTAATATTAGCAGATATCTATTTTTTAGTAATTTTATTTCGTATATGGAGATTTGCCATCACAGAATCTCGGCGTCTCGGCTTGTTACCATCTATTAAAACTCCAGGTAGGGCCGTCGGTTTTCTTTTCATCCCTATTTTTAGTTGGTATTGGGGCTTTAAAGCATTCGGTGAACTGGCAAAAAATTTAAACTCAATTGCAAAAGCAAAGGATAAAAATATTACAATGTCGGAGGGCATCGGAATGTCTTTAGCGATATTGAATATTTTGAGTATTTTTCCTTATATTGGTTTTATCGCATTAATTATAACGTGCATTCTTATTCCTATATTTCTGAATCAAGCAATTAATATGTGTAAAAAATTAAGTTTATCAATAAATAGTGCAGATTCTATTGATTACCAGCCGATTGAGTAAGGCAATTAGCGTATTGTTAAATTTAAATGCAAAGGCTATGCAATTTTTCAAGTTTTAACGCTTTTAAAAAGTTCTTCAGTTACTTAAACTCCATTGAACGCAACTATATTTTTATTAATGAACAGGGTAATGCAGGGTATCATTTTGAAAGGAAATTGGAAAGCTGGCTGGGCAATTGAATTCCACACAATTAGTAGTATTCCTCTTGGTAATGGTATATTCTATACGACCTATACAAAAACTGGGGAAGCATTAAATAAATTAAAATATCATGATGATTTTTCCCAGATTCCGATACTTGCTCAAATAGCAGTAAATTTTTTGAGAACAAGACTCGTGACACTTTATCTGGATGTTATACTCCCTGTACTTCCTTCCAGGCTCGATAGAACTATACAACCAGTATGGGAAATAGCAAAAGAAATAAGTAAGATTCTAAATATTTGTATTGATTTTGATTATTTGTATAAAAAGAAAAGATACGGAACAAATAAAAGGTGTAGAGGAACCAACAGCAAGAGAAAAAATTCTTCAAAATGCTTTTGGGATTAAGGATTTGCGATATAGGAATAAAAAGGTTCTTCTATTCGATGATTTATACAGATCAGGAGCCACCTTACGAGTAATAACAGAAGTATTATATGAAAAAGGTAGAGTTCAAAACGTATATGTGTTAACTTTAACGAAAACGAGAACAAGAAAATGAGCAAGAAAGTTTTTATTTCTGGTTCAATTTCAATAAAAAAGCTCCCAGAAGCAGTTTTGCAATCCATAGACAAAATTATATCCAATAAATTTGAGATATTGGTTGGTGATGCTTGTGGAGTTGATAAACTGGTTCAGGAATATTGTTTAAAAAAGCAATATTTTAAGGTAACAATTTATTCTATTTATGATAAGCCAAGAAATAGAGCAAGCGAAAAATTTGGATTTAAAAAAATTTTAGTTGAGGGAACTATAAAAAAGGAATCCGAAAAACAGAAGGTAAAAGATAGGGCTATGACCCAGGATTGTACTTACTGTTTAGTAATTTGGGATGGTAAAAGTAAAGGAAGTTATAGCAATATCCTGAGAGCGATAGAATTTAATAAAAAATCAAAAGTTTATCTTACGCAAAAAGATAAATTTTTAGAGTCCCAAAAAATTACCAAAAAGGAAATTGAGAATATATTTAGAGAAACCAACGGCTATACAGCTTCGGAAGTGGTTAAATATTTGAATAAAAATGTATGTTATTATCTCAAGACAAGTCACGATTTGTATCAATATTTGATTAACAAATCTTTAGTAAAAATAGAAAACAATATTTATGTTTCATCTGACCCTCATTCCACAATGTTTATTACTCAAAAATATAAAGGTAAACCTAAGGGAATAAGATTTACCAGAAAATTTATCGATTGGATTGAAAATGAACTGGAGAGTATAATCCAGAATGAACCAAATATTTTTGAAAATATTGCGTAACAGATTATCCCGGGTTACAGCTGTTACGTTGTAATCTAAAGAATCAGTTGTACTTAATTAAATTACCTCTTTGTGTAATTCGATGTTAAAGCTAACAAATACTTTCAATAAAATCTGCAAAGATACTTTCTAAAAACCAAAAAGCCCGACCGCAATGGCCGGGCTTTTCTGTATTCTCAATGAATGATGAACGCTTCGATTACGAACATCCCGTGGTAGAACCGCATTCCATGCACTTGTAGCAGTTTCCGTTGCGAACCATAATCCCACCGCATTCGGGACAACTGGGAGCATCTTCCTGATTCTGAAAAGCAATCATCTCGGATTTTTCACCGGGAGCAGCGTTGGCCGTGGGCGCCGGTGGCTCAGGAGCAGTTGATTGGCTCGAATGGGAAGAACCGCCTAAATTCAATTTAATTCCACCCGGCGCTTTTAATCCATCCGTCGCGTTCGGGGAAGAAGATACTTCCGGTGTGGTGAAGCCACCATCCGGCGAGTTGGAGAAGTTGTTATCCTGCACAAACTCTTCGCTCATATAACGCAATTGGTCTTCCCGACTGAGGAACTTCTGTGCCAGCCAGCGGAAAATGTAATCCATAATGGATTTGGCGTACGGAATATTGGGATTTTTGGTGTAGCCCGACGGTTCGAAACGGGTGTGGGTGAATTTGTTACAGAGCACCTTCAAAGGTACGCCGTATTGCAGCGCCATGGAAATAGCCGTGGCAAACGAATCCATCAAACCGGAAACCACCGATCCTTCCTTGGCCATCACAATGAAAATTTCTCCCGGGGAGCCATCTTCGTACATTCCCACGGTAATGTACCCTTCGTGACCACCGACGGTAAATTTGTGGGTAATCGCTTTCCGTTCGTCCGGTAACCGTCGACGATAAGGCCGCCCGTATTCCTGCACCGTTTTCTCAATCTTTTTGGTGGTTAGCGGCTGGGTACGTTTACTATTGTCCCGATAAATGGCAATGGCTTTTACGCCCAGCTTCCAGGCTTCCAGGTAAATGTTCTGAATTTCCTCCACAGTGATATTTTCCGGAACATTCACGGTTTTGGAAATTGCACCGGAAATAAAGGGCTGAATGGCAGCGAGCATTTTCACATGTCCCATGTAATGGATGGAACGCTCCCCATTCAGCGGTTTGAAGGCGCAATCGAACACCGGCAGATGTTCTTCTTTCAGCCCGGGAGCTCCTTCGATGGTGTCGTGCTCATCGATGTAATGGATGATGTTTTTAATCTCGTTTTCGCTGTACTGCAGGTGGCGAAGGGCTTTTTCCACCGTCTGATTCACCATTTTAATCATCCCGCCACCTACCAGCTTTTTGTACTTCACCAGGGCAATATCCGGCTCCACTCCGGTAGTGTCGCAATCCATCATAAAGGCAATGGTACCGGTGGGTGCCAGCACACTCACCTGGGCATTGCGGAAACCGTACTTTTCCCCATTTTCGTAGGCTTTATCCCAGACCTCCTGGGCCGCCTGCACCATGTATTCGGGTACCATGCGGGAATCGAGCTTGTAGGCGTAATCCCGATGCTTTTGGATGACCCGCAGCATGGGCTCCCGATTTTTCTCGAATTCCTGGAACGGCCCCATAGCCCGCGCCAGCTCGGTAGAGGTGAGGTAAGCCTGTCCGCTCATGATTGCCGAGACAGCCGCCGCATAAGCGCGCCCTTCGTCGCTGTCGTAAGGTAAACCACGGGACATGAGCAGCGCCCCCAGGTTGGCATAACCCAATCCCAAAGTACGGAAGAGGTGGGAATTCTGAGCAATCTTTTCCCGCGGATACCCGGAATTATCCACAATAATTTCCATAGCCGTAATCATGATGCGCACCGCTTTGCGGAATTTTTCCACATCGAACTCATCGTTCTCATCCAGGAACTTCATCAGATTCAGTGAGGCCAGATTGCAGGCGGTGTCGTCCAGGAACATGTATTCGGAACAGGGGTTGGAAGCATTAATGCGCCCGGAATTGGGGCAGGTATGCCATTTGTTGATGGTGGTGTCGTACTGCAATCCCGGGTCGCCACAAATATGGGTGGCTTCGGCAATTTCCCGCAGAATTTCCCGTGCCCGGTAGCGATCCGCCGGTTTACCCGTGGTTACCTCCCGAGTAACCCATTCCAGATCGTTTTCCACCGCTTCCATGAATTCATCGGTGACGCGGACGCTATGGTTGGCATTCTGAAAAAAGACCGAGCTGTAGGCTTCCCCGTTAATGGAACCATCGTACCCGGCGTCAATCAGTGCCCAGGCCTTTTTCTCCTCCTCGGCTTTGCTGCGGATGAACTCCATAATATCCGGATGATCCACGTTCAGAATCACCATCTTCGCCGCGCGCCGGGTTTTACCGCCGGATTTAATGACACCGGCAAAAGCATCGAATCCTTTCATGAAGGAAACCGGTCCGGAGGCTTTACCTCCACCGGAGAGCGGCTCGCGCGAGGAGCGTATCTTGGAGAGATTGGAGCCACTTCCCGAACCGTATTTAAAGAGCATTCCCTCAATTTTAGCCAGATCCAGAATGCTCTCCATACTATCTTCCACCGAATTAATAAAGCAAGCTGAACACTGAGGCTTTTCTTCAATCCCCACATTGAACCAGACGGGACTATTAAAAGCAGCGTACTGGTTAACCAGCAATGCCGTGAGCTCCTGATAATACGTTTCGGCATCCTCGGAACTGGCAAAATATCCGTCTTTGATCCCCCAATCGGTAATGGTGCGGGACACTCGATTAATCAGTTGCTTAATACTGGTTTCGCGCTCCGGAGTGCCCATCTGTCCATGAAAATATTTACTCACCACCACGTTGGTAGCCAGCTGAGACCAGAAAGCCGGAACCTCCACATTACTCTGCCGAAAAATTGCTTCCCCCTTCTCATTGGCAATTAACGCCTCCCGAATCTCCCATTCTATTTCATCAAACGGGTGAACACCAGGGTGAGAAAAGTAGTGCTCGAATCGCAGCTTCTTCCCTGATGGGGATTCCATTTTTTCCAGTGATTCCGTTCGGATGTCCTGAGCGGAATCTTCCCCTTCCGGATAATCCAGCGGTAGCATCATATCCGCGGGTACATTTTTTTCGTGTGATTTTTTGGCTGGCATAGACCATCCTCCTCCATGAAAAATTGAACAAAAGTAGAGCACGTAATTACATAAAAATCAATAGATTAAGAAATCAAGTTACCTGAATTTCAGCTGAAAGATAATCTTTTTATATTATAATGTCAATGAAAATTTTGGGGATAATTTCTGTCCTATTTTTCGGCAATTTGAGAAGAAAATCATTTGGCGAAATATGGTAATTTACTTTTGAGCTATCTTAGAAACTGTTGGGAATCTCGCCATAGTTCATTTTTACTCCGCAGCCCGGGAAAAACTCCCTCCATCCGACCTTATGTCGTCAACGCCGTTTTTCCCGAAAAAGTAACCTACTCAAAGAGCTTTTCCAATTCCTCCTTTTCGGCCTCCGAAAGTCCGCTGATGGGAATGAGTATCCGGCTTAACAGTTTGTAGGCAGGGAGTAAATCGGGATGGTGTTCTTGAAGATATTTCAGGTGAGAGACGAGCGTTTCCATGTCGCCCCGTTTAATGGGGCCCGTCAGGGCGCCCTCGGTACCGTGCTGGAGCACCTGCTCTACCGAGGAGGTGAGCAGGGGGCTGAGCATGTCGAAAATTTCTTTGTCCGGAAACCCCTGATTTCTCAGGATTTTCCGACTCATCTCCGCCAGCGAAATGTAAAAGTTGGCGTAGATGACACTGGCGATATGAATGGCTTCTTTTTGTTCGATGGAGACGCGTTTAAAAGGATTCCCGGTATGGCTAAGCAATTCTTCGAAAAAATCCAGCGCTTCCTTGTCCCCCTCCATATTGTACCAGATTTTATTGGCAAAGCGGTTTTCCCGGGGATCTTCGGCAAAGGCATACACGGCATGCACGGCTGCTACCCGGGCTCCCTTCCCGTGCAGCGGTTGCAAAATAGTGGAAGGAAGCACTCCGGAGAGATGAGCCACAATCTTCCCCGTCCACCGGACGGGGAGAGTTTGCAGGTATTGCACCAGCTCCGCCATGTGGTCGTCCTGTACCAGCAATAACACCACGTCCGCCTGCTGGAGTTTTTCCGGAGAAATAGCTTCTTCCAGAAAAGGCCACGCTAACTCTTTGCGCAAAAACTGCAGCCGTTCCGGTTTGCGTTCCACCAGCGACAAAATGCGGTAGCCCCGCCGTGCCAGATAGTAAGCCACAGAAGCACCGGCTCGTCCGGCACCAATAATAAAAAAGGAAGGATCCTGCACCAGACTCATTTTCCCTTTATTCCGCTTTGGTTGATCTCAAATCTAAAAATTAAAAATCTTCTTTATTAACCAACCGATCTTTGGGGAAGTATCGGTTGTACACCACATCCGAAAATTCCAGGGCTTCTTTAGAATACGGGTTAATTCCCGTTTGTAAAAACATTTCGTCTATGGTGTTCGAGGCTTCTTTCCAGGTGGGCAATCCGTTCAAATAATCGACAAATTGGGTGTAGCGGGTTTCGTCTTTACGAAAGATTTTTTTGATGAATTTTTTCCGCTGTTTGCGGGAAATCAAATCATGTAGATTCATCAGCTTGTCGCCCTTGATTTTTTCCGCCACCACTTCCGCCAACTGATCAGCAGCCGTAGTCGGTTCCGCAGCCGCAACTTCTACTTCTTCCTCTTCTTCTTCTTCCTCCTCTACTTCCGGTTCTTCTACCGGGGCGACCTCGCTCGTGGCCGTCACCACAATCTCTTCCACCTGAATCTCCGGTTTGGCCGTTTCCATGTCGGCCACCTCTTCCATGCTCACTTCCCTGGCAGCAGGCGCCCGGCGCTCCAGACGCGTTTTCCCGGTCTTTAACAGCGTTTCCAGTTCGTTCAGAGAAATTTCCTCGGTTCCCTCTTCTGCTTCCTTCTGTACCAGCACCGCATAATCGTGAAGATTGCGATCCCGTAATGCCTGAAAAAGAATATCCATGGGAATGGTGTCCGATGGAGGACGACCTTCATTTAAAAAATCAATAATCGTCTTTACCGTTTTTATAATAGTCGTCACCGGATCTTTCTCAAAAACCTGGCGGTCAATTTCATCAATCAATTCTTTAAATTGATTTTCCGAGATTTCCCGCAAATATTTTAAGTTGAAATAATCCGTGAGCGCATCTTTGTAATACTGAAATTTATCGAAATATTTCAGCATATCGTACACGTCCATGGTGGTAATCACAAAACTGTCCTTGAACAGGAATTGAGTGAGGGTCTGGTGAGGGCGAATGAGATAATCGCGCTCCAGCTTGATGGCGCGTTCCAGCAACCGGTTGAACTGGTTCAAATCGAACGTGGCCGTTTGTTTGAGGATGTCTAGAATTTTGTCAATCAGTACCCGAACTTCCGGGAGGTCGTAATCGAAGCGTTCGCTGGAGGAGAATTTGTCCGCTTCCTCCCGAATCCAGATTTCCACTTCCTGGTCAAAAAAATGTTTCACCCAGCCGGGAATGTTTCGAGTTAAAAGGTAGTTTAAAGGAATCTGGGTCATTTGCGGCGCCAGAACTTCTTTCTGTATTTTACTCTTAATGTTGTCCACCACACGATTTAACATATGCTTTTCCTTTTATTTTTTGTTTATTTTAACATTTACACCCAATTTTTGCAAGAGAAATAATCATCCGTCCCCCGCAAATTAGCAACAAAATTGTCAATAAAAATTGCATTTTTCATATAATTCGTTCTAAATTAAAAAAAGTTTAACGTCTGGAATTTATTTTGTCTGTTGCATCAAAAAAATGACGGTGGTAACAATCTGCTTAATGAACTATGGATCCGGAGTTAATTTGCGGTGGGAGGGGCTATCGGGATGAAATTTTTTATTTTTTGTGAAAAAGATTTCCGGGTTCTGTAAACAACTTTGCGGGGTTATCGGGAATTGTTCCTAAATAGAAGTTCGGCTTTTTTCATATTCAAGAAACTCTTTTCCTTTTTTGAAGTGTAGAAAAGACGGTTAAACCGGGAGGAGCCATGATGATAGAAAAATTATTCTGGGATGTGGACACGCAGTACGATTTCATGAAGTCCGATGGGAAACTGTACGTTCCGGATGCCGAAAGTATTATTCCGGTGCTGGAGGAGGTGACCCGCTACGCCCGGGAACGGGGAATCCCCATCTGGGGTTCCGTGGATTATCACCAGCCGGATGATCTGGAAATTTCCGAGCAGCCGGATTTTTACAACACCTTTCCGCCCCACTGCCTGCAAAATACCCCTGGCTGGGAGAAGATTGAAGCCACCCGTCCCCTCGATCCCCTGTGGATCGATTCGGAACCCATTCCCGCTGCCCGGCTAAAGCAAATGATCGAAGCGCATCCCAACGAAGTGTTCTTCCGCAAACAACGTTTCGATGTCTTTACCAACCCCAATGTAATTCCGGCGCTGGAAGTGGTTCAGCCCCGGGAAATTTACGTGTACGGCGTGGCACTGGATGTGTGCGATTATTTTGCCATTGAGGGATTTCTGAAACAGGGGAAATATCGGGTTACGCTCATTCACGATGCTACCCGTCCCATTCATCCCGAAAAGGAAAAAGAGCTGTTGAGTGATTGGGAAAAGCGGGGGGTGCGAATCATTCAATCCTCGGATCTGGAATAGCCCGGGAATGCGGTAGATTCAGCTTTTCGAGGAAGCCTTTTCCGGAGTAAGCTGAGCGGTGGTTTTCCGATAGTATTCGCACCAGGGACTCAGGGAACAGGCCTGGCAGCGGGGATTCTGGGCGCGGCACACCCGGCGCCCGTGCCAGATGAGCCAGTGGTGGGCAGCCGACCAGAGGTGCCGGGGAATGTTCCTCATGAGCTGCTCTTCGGTTTGTTGCACATTGGGAGCCTGAGCCAGCCCAATGCGGTTCGCCACCCGAAATACATGGGTGTCCACCGCAATCGCATCCTGATTGAACCCCACACTGAGCACCACGTTGGCTGTTTTGCGTCCCACGCCCGGTAACTGCATTAATTCCTCCCGGGTTTGGGGGACTTCTCCCCCGAATTTTTTCAGCAACATGCGGGACATGGCAATGATGTTGCGCGCTTTGTTCCGGTACAACCCGATGGACCGAATTTCCTGCTCCAGCTCCTCCGGAGTAAGCCGAGCAAAAGCCCGGGCATCGGGATATTTGCGATACAGCTCCCGGGTAATTTTGTTTACCTGCTTATCCGTACTCTGGGCAGCCAGCATGGTGGACACCAGCAACTGAAACGGTGTCTGGAACTTCAGTGCCGTGCCGGTGTCCCCATATTCCTTCTGAAGCACCTGAAGAACCCGGGTGATTTCTTCCGGATTGAGCATGAAATTTCCCTTTCTTTCAATTTACAGCAGAGGATTTCGAAATACAGCCGGTTCGGTAAAAACCATTCACAAAAATTAAAAACAAGAGAATTTAGACTTGAGCTTTCCCCGGGAACCCGCGTATTCTTCCACACTTTTGTTACCGGATTCGCCTTACTCCCCTTCCAGCATCCGGTAGAATTCCTCTTCGCTCAGGATGCGCACCCCCAGCTGTTGCGCCTTCCGATATTTGGAACCGGGATCCGTGCCCACCACCACGTAATCGGTTTTTCGGCTAACGCTGTTGCTCACCTTCCCGCCGCGCTGGCGCACCAGCTCCGCGGCTTCGTCCCGGGAATATCGGCTTAGTGCACCGGTAAATACAAAGGTTTTTCCGGCAAATCGTTCATCCACGGCTGCGGGTGCTTCTTCTTCCCGGGAGAAGCGCACGCCCGCTTTGCGCAATTTTTCGATCACTTCACGGTTATATGGGTTGCGGAAGAATTGCCGAATGCTGCTGGCCGTCTTTTCTCCGATGCCCTCGATTTCTGCCAGTTCGGCTTCGCCGGCTTCCATCAACTCATCCAGGGAGCGGTATTTTTCCGCCAGCAGCCGGGCGGCTCCTTCTCCCACAAAGGGAATTCCCAGGGCAAAGATGAGCCGCTCCAGCGGTTGCTCTTTACTCTTTTCGATGGCGCGAATTAAATTCTCGGCGCTTTTATCGCCCATGCGCTCCAGCCGGGCAATATCTTCTTTCTTCAAATAGTACAAATCCCCATAATCGTGGATGAGCCCGTTCTCCAGCAGCAAATCCACCACTTTCTCGCCCAATCCTTCGATGTCCATCGCTTTACGCGAGGCAAAATGCTCGATACGGCGAGCCACCTGCGCCGGACAGGCTACGTTCTCGCAGCGCAGAGCCACCTCGCCCGGGTGCTTCACCAGCGGGGAATGGCACACCGGACATTCTTTGGGGGGCTCGGTGGGAGGTAAACCTTCGGGGCGCTTCTCTTTGACCACCCGCACCACTTTGGGAATAATGTCTCCTCCTTTTTCCAGAATTACATAATCGCCCACCCGCACATCCAGCCGCCGGATTTCTTCCACATTGTGCAGGGTTGCCCGGCTGACGGTGGTGCCCACCAGTTGCACCGGCTCCAGAATAGCCACCGGGGTCACCACTCCGGTGCGGCCCACCTGCCACACAATCTCTTTTAACCGGGTTAATGCCTGCTCGGCTTTAAATTTAAAGGCAATTGCCCAGCGAGGACTCTTGGCCGTGCTGCCCAGTCGCGCCTGCTGCTCCAGGCTGTTCACCTTTACAACCACCCCGTCGATGTCGTAGGGGAGCGTCTCTCGCTTCTCCTGCCATTCCCGCCAGAAAGCCACCACCTCGTCAATATTTTTGCACAAACGGTAATTGGGATTTACCGGAAAGTGCAATTCTTCCAGAATTTTTAGACTCTGGTACTGAGTGGTGATGGAGTGATTCTCCTTCAAGGGATCGATCCAGTAGCAGAACATTCGGAGATGCCGCCGGGCGACTTCGCGAGGATCCTGCAGCTTTAACGAACCCGCCGCGGCGTTGCGAGGGTTGGCAAAAGGAGGTTCTCCCGCTGTCAGACGCTCTTCGTTCAGCTTTTCCAGATCTTTACGATACATGTACACCTCACCGCGCACTTCGATGTTGCGCAGAACGGGGTCGTCCGTTTCCAGCCGCAGGGGAATGCTGCGAATGGTTTTGACGTTGTTAGTGACATCATCCCCCTGCTCTCCGTCGCCGCGGGTGGCTCCCCGCACCAGTAATCCGTCCTGATAGAGCAGGCTCATCGCCACCCCGTCAATCTTCAGTTCGCACACGTATTCGTAACTCTCGCCGGGCCGCAACAAACTGCGCACCCGCCGGTCGAAATCCCGCACCTCTTCTTCGTTGTAGGTGTTCGAGAGGCTAAGCATGGGTTTGCGATGCCGAACCACCGGGAATTCCTTGGTGGGTTCACCACTGACCCGTTGGGTGGGGGAATCCGGGGTAATAAATTCGGGATACTGCCGTTCCAGCTCCTCCAGGCGCTTCATCAACATATCGTATTCGTAATCGCTAATCTCCGGTTGGGCTAAAACGTAGTACAGATAGTCGTGACGGCGAATTTCCCGCCGTAGGCGCTCAATTTCTTCTTTGATTTTATTTTTATCCGGGCACATTTTGATCTGCACCTCCTTTTTAAGGGAAGTTTGTGCTAAAATACATTTTGAAAAATATCAAAAAATTTCCTAAATTCAAATAGGATGAAAAAGATTTGGTACATCTTTCTGGTTTTCCTGGTGGCGTGCACCAACCCCTTTACCACCCGCACGCCCGAAAAACCCACTTCCAGCCCCGGGGTTAAACCGGCCAATAGTTTGCAAACCAGTCCGGATTCGTTGTTTTCCAAACTGAAGTACGCTTTTCGCGACCGCAACGTGAATTACTATCTGGAATGCCTGGCGGACGTTAATACCACCCATCTGCCCTTTACCTTTGTTCCTCAGCAAAACGAGTCCTACCGCCTGGTGGCCTGGACCCGTCAGGATGAATACAATTATTTCAACCGTCTTATTTCCAATAAAGAGCTTGACCATATCACATTGCAAATATACAATTTGCGACCCTGGAACACAGTGGGGGCTTCCCAGGATACCCTACAAACCCGATTTAACTATGAGATTAAGCTTGATTTTAAAACCCGGCGCGAGTACTACCGGGGCGAAAGTGTTTTTAAAATTCTTCGTTCTGACCAATCCCTCTGGTATATTTTTTACTGGGAAGACCTGGCACTTACGGCAGATCAGGCGGATAGTACCTGGTCCACTTTAAAAGCGAATTATCGGTAAAATGAAACGGATTTTGCTGATACTCCCCGTCCTCTGGATAGGATTTTCGTTGACTTCCTGTACCAATCCCTTTGCTCCTGCTCTGGCGGGAGAAGACATGCCTCATTCCCAGCTCCTCACCCAGCAAAAAACCCCGGAAGAAGTTCTGCAAAACTTTCGCTATGCCTACACCTACAAAGATTCTCTGGTGTATGCCGAAATCCTGGACAGCACTTTTATTTTCCGTAGTATGAATTACAACGTGTACCCACCCACCCCCATTGAATGGGGAAGAGACGTAGAGCTGCGTACGACCGCTCGCATGTTTCGCTATTTTAACACCCTGGATGTGGTCTGGAATACCATTCTGCCCATCGACACCACTCGCGAATCCCCGGAGTACAAGGTGACCTACACATTGACACTGGATGGAGGTCGTACCATTCCGCCCCTCAACGGGGAAGTTCTTTTTAAGTTTATCCTACGTCGGAAAAAATATTATATTAGTTTATGGGAAGATTTGAAAATTTAACCGAAGGAATTCTCGATGAAACGTTTAAGCATTCGGCTGGATGATGTCCCTTACATTCGCTCCACCTTACAGGACGACCGCTTCGATCCGGTACAAATGGCGGTTCTGGCGGAAATTGCAGGTGCCAATGGGATTGTCGGTACTTTTACTGGAAATAAAAATAGCCTCACCGAACGCGATGTTCGGTTGTTAAAAAATGTGCGCAAAACCTTTTTCAACCTTCGTATTCCCCTGGACGAAGAAGCCATTCGGGTGGCTCTGGATACCGTACCGGATATGGTTACCTTTGTGCAAGTTCCACCCAATAATCCTTTACGCGCCGAGCCTCTGGACATTTCCCTGGTGCTGGAAGATATCGATCAATTTCTTCCCGACCTTCAGGCCAACGGCATTTCCATTGCCGTGCTGGTTGCCCCGGAAATTGGCAGTTTACGCAGCTTAACCAAAATTGCAGTGGATTATGTTGAGTTTAACATCACGGCTTATACCGGAGCGCAGGATGTCAACGAGGAACTGGTGGCACTGGACAAAATTAAATCCGCCACCATCGCCGCCGTGAAATTGGGGCTGGGGGTGAATTGTTCCGGTGGCATTCGCCTGGAGCATCTCCCGCCGCTGGCTCGCATTCCCAGTCTGGAGGATATTGTGGTAGGAACCTCTTTTCTGCAAAGCGCCATGCTGCGCGGGGTGGAAAAAACCGTCCAGGAGTTTCTCCAGCATATCCGCGCTGCGGAAGTGGAATAGGCGGTGCCAGAAGGGACATTAATTTTTTCTGAATGACACAACCAATTGCCTGTGCAAAAAGGATTATTCCCAGAAAATTTCTCTGTTCCTTGAATTGATTTCCTGGAATATTTTTTTCAAATAAATCATCTAATATATTTGAAGAATCTGAAAAACACATGTTCTTCCAACTGACGAAATAAGGAGTTCGATTATGTTGAAAGTTGTAAGCTCCCGGCAAATGCGCGAAATGGATCGCCACACCATAGAAGATCTGGGAGTTCCCGGCGTGGTGTTAATGGAAAACGCCGGAGTAGGTACCTACCGGGTAATTCAGGAGTTACTTTCGGAAGTTCCTGATCCTCTTGTGTACGTTTTTAGCGGAAAGGGCAACAACGGCGGAGACGGATTTGTGGTGGCTCGTCACCTGTGGGATGCAGGGGTGCGGGTGAAAGTCATCATTGCCGGTGCGGAAGCAGATTTAAAAGGAGATGCCCTCATCAACTACCGCATCGTTCGGAATTTTAAAATCCCGGTGCTATTTGTGCAGAATGAAGCCGCTTTACAGAAAGCGACAGAAGAGGTGCCGGATCTCATTGTGGATGCTCTGCTGGGTACGGGTATTCAGGGAGCAGTGCGGGGATTTATGAAGACGGTGATTGAACACATCAACCGCCTGAGTGCACCGGTGGTGGCGGTGGATGTGCCTTCGGGAGTAAACGCAGACCTTCCGGTGGTGGAAGGGGAAGCGGTTCGCGCCGTAGCCACGGTGACCATGGCGCTTCCCAAGCCGTGCCATCTGTTTTACCCGGCGCGCCAGTACGTGGGCGAACTGTTTATTGCGGATATTGGCATTCCCCACACCGTGCGGCAATCCCGGGAAGTTCACTTTCAACTGGTCGAAGCTGCGGATATTCGCTTACCCGTACGGCAACCGGATGCGCACAAATACCGAGTGGGGAAGGTGGCGGTTTTGGCGGGCTCGCCAGGATACACCGGTGCGGCAGCGCTGTGTGCCGATGCGGCTTTGCGCATGGGGGCGGGACTGGTGATTCTGGGCGTTCCGGAAGAGCTCAATCCCATTCTGGAAACCAAACTCACCGAGGTCATCACCCGACCCTATCCCACCGGGGGCGCAGCTTTTCTGAATGAGCACAGCCGCCAGGTGGTTGAGGAGCTTCTGGAGTGGTGCGATGTTCTGGCGATTGGCCCGGGATTAGGTCGCAGCGAGGACACCCGGAAACAGGTGGTGGAAATCCTGCAACAGTTCGACAAACCGGCTGTGCTGGATGCCGATGCCCTTTTTGCCCTCGCACAACATCCTGAATTGCTGGAGCAGCCGCACCCCCAATGGGTTTTAACTCCCCATCACGGGGAATTTCAGCGCTTTCTCCCGAAAGTGGATCGGGAAACATTTCGGAAGGAATTCCCCCAGCTGGCTCAGCAGTTTGCCCGGGAAAAACAGGTGACGCTGCTCCTGAAAGGAGCGCCCTCGCTGGTGGCCGCCCCGGATGGTGAGGTGTACATCAATCCCACCGGGAACGCCGGGCTGGCCAGCGGCGGCACGGGAGATGTGCTTACCGGACTGGTGGCCGGTTTGCTGGCGCAGGGAATGGAGCCGGTTCCTGCTGCCTACACCGCCAATTACCTGCATGGTTACGCGGCGGACAAATTTGTGGAAGCCCATTCCCAATACACGCTGACTGCAGGGGAACTGATTAGCCAGTTGAATGTTGTTTTAAAAGAATTTCCCGGGGCAAAATAGCTCTTTCTTTGTAGAAAAATTTTTAATAATTTAAAATACATTTTTCGGGAACACGTGGCAGCCATGTGAGCCAGAAACAAAAAGGAGAGGTCGTATGGCAAAAGATACTCTGGGATGTGCCCGACCCATCAGCGGTACCGTAACTGCCACCGCTGAAAGCCGTGAAGCAAGCGAACCCAAAGACAATAAAAAGGAGGTCAAAATGGCAGTACAGGTTGGTAAAAAAGCACCGGATTTTGTGGCACCTGCCTATCATAACGGTGAATTTAAGGATGTCAAACTCTCGGATTATGCCGGTAAGTGGGTGCTATTGTGCTTCTATCCCGGTGATTTCACCTTTGTCTGAGCGACGGAAGTTGCGGCAGTTGCCGCTCGGTACAAAGAATTGCAGGATCTGGGAGTAGAGGTACTCTCCATCAGCGTGGACAGTGTATTTGTTCATAAAATGTGGAACGACAACGAGTTAAGCAAAATGGTAGAAGGCGGGGTGAAATTCCCCATGCTCAGCGATGCAGCGGGCCGCGTGGGCAAAGAATACGGTGTGTACGACGAAGACGCCGGAATTGAGCTCCGCGGACGGTTCATCATCGATCCCGATGGTGTGATTCAGGCCATGGAAGTGCTGACCCCACCGGTAGGGCGGCGTCTGGATGAAACCATTCGTCAGATTAAAGCCTTCCAGCATGTGCGTGCCAGCGAAGGCGCCGAAGCCTGCCCGGCTGCCTGGGAACCCGGACAAGCCACACTCAAACCAGGACCGGCATTGGTGGGCAATGTTTGGAAAGAATGGAAGCCTTGATAATAAATACAGATGCTCCAACCTGCTACGTGATTCCCGAAAATGTAAACGAGCGAGTCTCTCCGGCTCGCTCGTTTTGGTTTGGGCTGGGAGTGTTTTTGTAATTTATTATTTAAACTCAATTAATCGAAAATAAATTCTTGATTTCCCTTCTTTTTCCCCAACCCATGTAGTAGCTATTTTATTTCTGTAGCTTGCAATGGTCATATAGTCACCAACATTTCGTTGTATCGGTGCAAATTGGGGATCGCCCTGAAGATGACTCCAATCACAAGGGGTGGAATTTATTTTAATGTCCTGAAACGTATCACTTTTTAATTTAACTGACAAATAAACATCCGTTAATGTTGTGAAAGGATTATTTCTGCGGTCGTAATAAAAAATGACTGGATATTTTTTTAAACTTGTCATCGTAGGGAAAACTCTTTCGTAATCTTTTGAAATATCTCCCACATAAATAGGTTTACTTTTTAACTCAAAATTATCGTCCAATTTTAAAAGAACTACACGAGAACCTCTGTTTTCTGTCCCTTCTACAAAGGTCAGCCAAAATAAGGTTTCATCATCATTTATAGTATATGTCAACCATACACTTGCAGTAATCAGAAATGAAGCATCATTTCCTTTTTCATTTAAGGCACCAATGGTATATCCCTTAACTGTTTTTAATGTTTTTTTAATTCTGTATAAAAGTTTTGCTCTGGAGAAGGAAAATCCATTATTTATAGAGTAAGCATACCAGACTTCATTTTGATCCATAGCCCTTCCTTCAAGCCATGCAACTAATATTTTTTCATTGTATGAAACAACACAAGAACCTGTTTTTATAGGATTTATGGAATTAGATAATTTTATTGGAGATAGCCAGGATTTTCCTTGATTAGAGGAATGAACAAAGAATATTTCATCTTTTTTATCAATAAAACTAGTAAAAGAAATGTTTATTTGCCCTGTTGGAGTTATGCTCATGGAAGGTTTATCAATGAATTTACCCGAATAGGCTAAATATCTTTTCTTCCATTTACCTATCTCTTTATTATCCATAAAATAAACAAATAAATAGTGAGAGCTATCCTGCCAGCTTAGAACCTGAAGGTAAAATTTACCGCTTGAATCACTTCCTAACCAGGAGTCGGCACCATCTACTCGCATAATAAATTTTTTATCGATTTGTGGAAGGTAGCCCCCAAAATTAAAATTTTTACCATTATTATATGATATTGCCCAACCAACAGAAGACCCGGTTTTAGAACCTACTTTTCCACCAAAACTATCATTCCACGAAACTAGCACAATATTTTTGTTTATTGTAACAGAGGGTTCGCATTGTAAATCACCGCCATTTTCTGGTTCACAGACCTGAATTTCCGGCCCTAAATTATACTCTAAACCATAAATGGTTTGAGAATATGAAAAAGTGTAATAAAATATTAAAAATATTAAAACCAAATTGTGTGATTTTATAAATTCATTTC
>JALXCH010000277.1 GCA_026991005.1 Calditrichia bacterium
AAAAAAATTCTTATTGTGGAAGATAGTGTGGTCTGGTGCGAAAGTTACAAGCGCTGGATCGGTGATCAATATATTGTGAAGCTGGCGTTTAACAAAACCGAAGCGCTGGAAATGTTCGATACGTTTCATCCCGATCTGGTAATTCTGGATCTGGGATTACCGCAAATTACCGATGGGTTGAATTTGCTGGATGAATTTGTGAGTCGGGGGCACGATGCTCAGATTATTGTGGTGACTTCATTTAAGGATCACGAGTATGCTCTGGAAGCCCAGCGGCGCGGCGCCTATTCCTACTTCTCCAAAGGAGAAAATATCGAAGAAGAGTTACCCTATCTGGTGAAGCAGGCGCTAAAAATGCTGAAGCTGGAACGGGAGAATAAGGAACTGCGCTCCAAGCTGAAAGAGAACATTCATTTCGATAACCTGGTGGCAGTAAGCCAGCCCATGCAAAACATCCTGGCGCTGATTGAGAAAATAAAAAATAGTTCCGAGCCCATCCTGATTACAGGAGAATCCGGAGTGGGTAAAGAAGTAATCGCCCGCCACATATTCGACCGAAGCCAGAATTACAAAAACAGTTTTATTGCCATTAATTGCGCAGCACTACCTACTAATTTGCTGGAGAGCGAGTTGTTTGGCTACGAGAAAGGAGCCTTCACCGGTGCCGTAAAGGCGACTCGTGGAAAACTGGAACTGGCCAACGGAGGAACGCTTTTTCTGGATGAAATTGGCGATCTTTCTCTGGAACTGCAGGCAAAATTGTTGCGGGTATTGGAGGAAAAATGTTTCTATCGCCTGGGTGGGGAGCGGGAAATTCAGGTGGATTTCCGGCTGATGACTGCTACCAATAAGAACTTGCAGGAATTAATCAAGTCCGGGAAGTTTCGGGAAGATTTGTATTATCGTATCAACGTCATTCCCATCCATATTCCACCCCTTCGGGAACGTCCGGACGACATTCCGGCGCTGATTCATTTTGTGGTGGAAAATTTCTGCCGGGAAAATAATCTGCCCAAACCCAAACTCACCAGCCGACTCATTGCTTACCTTTCGCGCCTGCGCTGGGAAGGCAATGTTCGCGAACTGGAGAACACCATCAAGCGTCTTATCATCACCCATTCCGATGTGATCGATGTACCGGACTTACCTCCGGATATCATCGAGGAATCGGATAATTTCCTGGACAGAGCACTGGCCAGCGAGCTCTCTCTGGAAGATGTGAGCCGCATTTACGTGAAGATGGTTCTGGATCATAAAAAAGGAAATAAAAAAGAAGCCTGCAAAGTTCTCAAAATCAACTACCGCACATTGATGAGCAAACTCAACAAACCGGCGGAAACGGGGAAATAGTCGTTTCCGCATCTTTCCCCTTCACCTTTTTAAAAGCCGAATATTTACCGCCGGATTGCATTTTTTACAATCGCCTTCCTTCCGATTGTAATTTTTACAATCATCCCCAGCAAAAAACAAGCGTAACCCCCTGTTATTTCGGTTGTTAGAAGAAATAGTGAGGTATCTTCATAAGAAACAGGAAGATACGGGCGATTCTTTTTTGGCAGGATAATTGAATGAGATAAACTCAGAGAGAGATGAAAAAAACCGGAATGATTAAGGAGGTAATATCACATGCGTATTTTGGTATTGGAAACCAGTAAGGACAGGGCAAAGCTGATTCAGGGGTTGCTGGAGACTTACCGTTATCAGATTAGGTTTGGTTCGGGAAAATCCTCTTTGAGCGAGATTCGGGATTTTCGGCCTTCCCTTATCATCATGAATGTGAATAGTAAGGAGAATGTGGAATTATTGGAGAAATTGAAACGGCATTCGCGGCTGGCAAAAATTCCGGTAATTTTAATTTCCAATTTTAACTCCCGCGAAATTATGGATAAAATCCAGCAATTCCAGCATGTGGACTTTTTAGTAGAGCCGTTTAAGATAAAGAATTTTCGGCATATTGTAGAACGTTGGGTGAATTTTAGAAGTTTGTACGTGAGCTAATGGAATGGCTTATTACACATAGTGTGCTGGGCTATCTGTTTCAACTACACCTCATCGTTTTGTTCGCCATTGCGCTGGTGATTGGATTCATCACCTACATAAACAAAGCGATCGAGTAGGTTGTTGTAACGAGTCCAGGCAGAATGGGGAAGTCGATCGTTGCGGATGATGCGTTCAACGGCATTGAGCATCACATCCAGCTCATTCAGTTTCTGAAGGGCGATGGCTTCCCGACTCATCGGTTGCACGGAAGCATCGGAAATATCTCGCTGAGCCTGGCTGATGATGAGGTGAAGCAACTCGGTACGTAACGATTCCGGGAAGTTCTCTATTTCCCGGATTTTTGTTTCTACCACCAGAGCGCTGAGTGTTGCCCGCCCCACTAATCTTCCTTCATCGCTATAATCAATGAATCCCTTGATCTGTAAAGTTTGTTCGGTGCCAATGGCGTGCAGAATAATCCCTGTTTTCAGTAAATCCAGCTGCAGCTCGGGATAATGATTGACCAGCATTTCTGCTCCATCCAGTAAACAAAGCAGATGTTCCAGGATGCCGTACAGGTAGTTGTGGTGCCAGAGTTTACCGGAAGGTAGCTTCAGGTAGTGCTGGAGGGCTTTCTCATCGGGAAAAATTTTCCTGAGCAATTTGTTTAAATGAGGGTTCTGGATGGAATGGTAATGTACCAGGAAGCGCTTGTAGAGGCTGCCAACAGATTTATTGCTGCGAGGAAGCAAAGATTCGGGAGGAACCTCTCCATCCCTGGCCAACCGCAACTTTTCGATGCGCATCTGCTTATGCTCCTGGTAAAGATGTACCCTGCCCTGCACTTTTATGATTGTTCCCACCGCTAAACTCGAGTACAGCTCTTCGGCATGTTCCCAGTACACCGCGGGTATTCGCCCGCTAAAATCCCCCAGTTCCAGCGAAAGAAACGCCTCCCCGTTTTGTTTCTGTTTAAGCTCCACTTTGCGCACCACACAAAATCCCCGGAAAACCTCACCCGGGGCAATTTGCTTCAAACCTTTGCGCTTCATGGAAAAATCCTCCCGATGTCGTTTATATTTCGATTCATTTTTTATGAGAGTAAAAAAATTCGAGAACGTATTTCCCGTTGCGCTCTTTGGTGATTGATTCGGATTTTTTACAGAATATTATTAAAATATTCGGAAAAAGTAAAGTGCTGGTGTAAATAATCTAAAATTTCAAAAAAATCCTGCTGCAATGATCCATTATTGATTTAAGTGAAAAATTTTCCCTGTTTCAAATGACAGGTTTTTAAAAACAAGGTTCTCCCGGAATTTGAGTACATGACCTGAAAAAGACAAGGATATGGTAGCTTAGCTAATGAAAATATGTAATATTAAATGGAAGGAAGCCACCATGTCTATAATTGTTATTTTTCATTCGTGTTCATTCTTGTGATTTGTGGGCAAAATATTAATTTTTTTAATCGTGGGCAAGTAATTTGTGGATAAATTACCATTCGGACGATTTGTGGTTTTATTGATTCCGGTGATTCCGATAATTTTAAAACACAATTCAAAATTCTCAATTCAAAATAAGGAAAATCTTCCGGTAGGTCTTGGAAAAAATAAGATTGTTCTGCATTATTATAAATGCGGAGCAACCGGAACCATTAATCAAACTTACCGGAGGAATCATGTTTCAAACGTCTAAGAATTTTTATAATCGTTTATTGGAAAAGACACCGGATCAGACATTCATCAATGCACTTCGGCGAGAATTTGAGTTGTCGCCAGCTGAAAGTCGTGGTATTTTAGAATTGGCTAAAAGTTTCCTTTTTGGCGAAATTCCGGAGACGTTAGGAAAGTTAACGTTTCTTTGTGCTTCTCGCAAAGCCAAACATGGAAAGCCTTTGAGTGATCAGGAGATGGTACGAGTTGAGCTTACCCTGGACGGTGGTATTGAGGATCTGGATGTATTACGGAGTCAAGGGGCGCGCTCTTTACGGCAGTTAAAAATTTTGCGTCTCACCGAGGAGGCCTTTATTCAGGGGGGTGTATTAACGCAGGAGGATCTTTCTCGGTTGCTTCAGGTTTCGAGTCGAACCATTCGTGCAGACATTGCCGAGTTGGTGGGAGATGGCAACCTTGTACATACGCGTGGTTTTGAGCACGACATTGGGCCAGGTCTTTCCCACAAGGCGCAGATAGTAGATTTGTACTTATCTGGTTTCACCTATGATGAGATTATGCGCAGGAGTCGTCATAGTGCTCATTCGATCAAACGTTATGTGAGCGCTTTTGGGCGGGTGCTCTTGCTATTGGATCGGGGGATTACAGAAGTGAAAGAGATTAGTCGGCTTTTAAATCAAAGTGAGAAGCTGACGCGAGAGTATTTAGATATATTTGAGAAGCATAAGGATGGTGATGGGTGGCCTCCGGTGTACTATGAGCTTTTGGATCAGCTCAAGGCTCTTTACCCTGCTAAAAAAAAGCAGGGCAAGGAGGTGTTGGGATGAAGAATCAGTCACACAAGGGCTACGAGTCAATTCCCAAGCGCAGTTTTCGCAATGCGATTATACGGCTATTAGAGGAGGAATACGAACTCATAGGCAGTCACAAGGTATTGCAAATGATTGCCGATGATATTATGGCATTACATCGGGAATTTTATCCGGAAATCGACAGACAGAGTTTTGGAACCATTGTATGGCATACCACCGGTGCCGGTTGTAAAAAGCCAGGCTATGGCACTCGTGTTGAAGATTGCGAAGTAAAGACCGTAATATTGCCGTTGGTAACCGAAGAAGATATTAGAATGCGTATTAAAAAATTATACTCTCACCCCACTGCTAATTATAAGAAGCTGGAGGAGCGGGACATCCAGGTAATGGCTCGGTTAGTCAAGAGTGCCTATGAGCAAGGTGGTCTTTTAAGTGAAGTGGAATTGAGTGTTTTGTTGAATCGTTCGTTGCGCACCATTACTCGCTATATGCGGATTTACCATCAAACGCATAAGGACATCCTGCCCACCAAAGGCATGGTGTTAGATCTGGGCAGAAAACCGACACATAAAGCAGCGATTATTGATTTGTATGAACAAGGTTACCCTGAGGTGGATATTGCTCGCTTAACCAATCACACCATCGAATCGACGAGTCGTTACATCAAGAACTATAAGCGGGTCAAAATGCTTATGGAAAAAGATCTCACCTTGATGGAAATGGTGCGTATTACAGGAATGGGGCGTACAACGGTTACTCAATATCGAGATTTGGTCTATTTGTATCATCCGCAGTTGCGTCCGAAGAACCCAGGAAAGTTGGATCAAAATCGAGAGAAAGGAAAATAGTTTTGCGTTTTTTTAGGAGAGCTAACTTCAGCATTACCGCAATTATTAAAAAAATGGAGCCGCCTCAAAATCCGAGGTAGCTCCACACATGAGATTGCGTATAAAGCCTCGTCAGTCTCCGGGTAAGTTGCTCGCCAGCAGAGCTTACCCAAAAAAGTTTAAAAAAAGGAGCAGATTCAATGCAAGCTAAAATGTATAAAATAACCTACCGGAAATATTTCCTAATAGGAATTTCAAAATTATTTCTCTCGTCCTTACAGGATTTAAAATGGTGGCGGAAATTCCCCTTCCTATGGCTGAAGGCCATAGGCAAAAATCTGTCGGCCACTCCGTGGCCTTTCACCCTGCCAGGGGAAGTGACTTTATTAACGGAAGCAAAGTATTCACACCATAAGTCCGTACGAATCTAATAATTCATAATTTTAATTCAAAATTCAAAATTCCATCCGTATCGCCCTTTCAGGGCTCTATTATTGTGGTGTTTTCTATTCCCAGGGCTTCTCCCTGGGCTCTTTATGTTTGAGAGCTTCTTCGCTCTCTATTGTACAAAAAGTTTCATTTATCATTTGCATTTTAATTTGTGCATCTCCTTCAGTGTTCTCTGTGTAATTCTACAGGATTGGTAACCAACTGTGGTTTTATTTTAAATATCTATGGTTGGAAAAATCAGGTTAAACATTAACTCCGCCCATTTTACGTAATATGTTTTTTATAATTTAAAAAAATACTTGCAATTAGGAGAAATATTTTTTAACATTCCTATTACGTAAATACGGGAGATGATATGGCGTTTCCAGA
>JALXCH010000278.1 GCA_026991005.1 Calditrichia bacterium
GTGGTATTTGTCGTGCAGGACGGGATTGCGCACATGCGTCCGGTAAAAGTGGGCATCAGCGACGAAAATTATTACGAAGTGCTGGAAGGGGTGAACGAAGGGGAGGAAGTGGTTACCGGTCCCTTCAAAGTCCTGAGCCGTACGCTGAAAGACGGCGATCGGGTTAAAGTGAAAGAACGTTCCCGCAAGGAAAAGGAAAAATAGGCGAGTTATGAACCGAGTCATCATTAAAACGGAAAACCTGCACAAAATTTACATCCTGGGTAAAACGCGGGTGCATGCTTTGCGGGGAATTCATCTTCAGGTGAATCGCGGGGACTATCTGGCCATCATGGGACCCTCCGGCTCCGGAAAATCCACCCTGATGAACATACTGGGCTGCCTGGACGTTCCCACCAGCGGCAAGTACTGGCTCAACGGTAAAGACGTAAGCGGATTGAACGACGACGAGCTGGCGCACATTCGCAACAAGGAAATTGGGTTTGTATTTCAAACGTTCAACTTGCTGCCGCGGGTAAGCGCCCTGCACAATGTGGAGCTGCCCCTCATTTACAACGGCACACCGGCGTCGAAGCGTAAAGAGATTGCCTGGCAGGCGCTGGAGCAGGTGGGACTGGCCGATCGCGCCCATCACAAACCCAACGAGCTTTCGGGCGGTCAGCGGCAGCGGGTAGCCATTGCCCGGGCGCTGGTGAATAATCCCGCTATGATTTTAGCGGACGAACCCACCGGCAATCTGGACACGAAAACCGGAGCGGAAATCATGGAGATCTTCGATCGCTTAAACGAGCAGGGGCACACCATTGTGCTGGTTACCCACGAAGATTTCATCGCCCGCCACGCTTCCCGCATCATTCACTTGCGGGATGGAAAAATCGAAAGCGAAGAAATGGTCTCTTCCAGCGGGGAGAACGCCTCATGAAGGGTCTGTCGCAACTCCGGGAATACCTCTTCTTTGCCCTGGATGCCCTCCGTACCAACAAAATCCGTTCGGCTCTTACTACGCTGGGAATTTTTCTGGGAGTTACCGCTATCATTGTGATTTTCACCGCCATCCAGAGCATCAATCGTTACGTGGAAGGGGAATTTTCCGGCATCGGCTCCACGACCCTTTACCTGAGCAAATTCCCCTGGGTCATCACCTCCAATTATTGGGAGCTGCGCAACCGCCCGGAAATCACGCTGGATGATTACAAAAAATTAAAAGAGATGGTGCACACCGCTCGCTGGATCTCCCCGCAACTGGAAGCGGTGCGAACGATTCAGTACCGAAATAAGTACCTGGAAGAGGTGTACACGGTGGGATGCAACGAGCAGTATGCCTACACCGGTAACGCGGAAACGTCGCTGGGGCGTTTTTTTACGGAAATGGAGGTGTACCGCGCCCATCCCGTAGCAGTCATTGGCGAAACGGTGCGGGAGGAATTGTTTGGTAAGGAGAATCCCCTGGGAAAGCGGATCAAAATCAACGGCTATGCACACCGGGTGATTGGGGTTCTGAAAAAGAAGGGAAATTTTTTCGGGTTTAACATGGATAACCAGGTGATTATTCCCTACACCACGTTCCGGGGAATTAGTTTCCATCGCCGTGGGGTTACGGTGGCGTTTCGGGTAGAAGATGCCAGCGAGCTGGAAAATTTACGGGACGAAATCCGGGGCGCCATGCGGCGCATCCGCAAGCTGGCGCCGGGAGAACCGGACAACTTCGCCA
>JALXCH010000279.1 GCA_026991005.1 Calditrichia bacterium
TTCAAGGCGTGGTAAGGAAAACCCGCCAGAGCCGTTTCATTAGGTGATCCGGCACCTCTTTTAGTCAATACGATGTCCAATATGGAGGCGGTCTTGACGGCATCTTCGGCAAAGGTCTCGTAAAAATCCCCCACCCTGAACAACAACAGGGCATCGGGATATTTCGCTTTGATGCTGTTATATTGTTTCATTAAAGGGGTTACTTTTTTTGCCAAAACGCCGAATTTTTTAGTCCGGCTAATTTACAAAAAACTTCCGTTTTTTTTGAGGAAGTGTAGATTTATTGCTCATGCCGGTTGACTTCTGCCATTTTCGTAAGTTTTTATTTAATAGAAAAAAACCTTTTTGTACCAAAATTAGGTTAAATGTTTATGTTTTTTAAATAAAACAATTACAATTTAAATATCAAATTTTAAATCAGCAACATAAATTACCGATGCTTAGGTGTAGCCTTACACAATTAGATCTAGCAAAGAAAAATATCCCGTATAAAGGCTTTATTGAGCAGAGAAATGATCCCGTAGCATTCCGGAGAGATATTTAGGTAGAAAAAATCAAAAACCATTGGATGGAAAACGAAACATACCGGAGTTCAATCATTACCAAACATATTACCCGGGATTTTCGTTTTTGAGGCGACAGATTCTTCCCTCTCAAATTCCTGCAGAAATAAGTCAGTTCAAGAACTGAAAAAACCGGAGAATATAAAGGGAAATCAGGCTCACCATCGGGAAATTCTGAAGAGAGATGGGTTATACAGAAAATGCGTGGATTCTTTCAGATTTTTTTTAAAAAATAAATTTTGGGGAACTTTGTGGCAAACCGGAGGTTTGTTTAATCTAACTAATTAAGTAGTGGAACAAAAAATCAAAGAAGGAATCATGAATTTGTATCAGCAAGTAGAGAATTGGAAGGAGGTACTCGATCGGCTTTCCGCCATCCGGGAACAGGAAGACTATTCACCAGAAAACGTGGAATACATTCGGGAAAGTTTGCAATCCCCTGATGAGAAAGTTCGAGGAGGGGCAGCTCTGGCAGCGGAAGGATGTTTGCTGGAACCCCATATCCTGGATCTGGTGCTGGAGCTGGCAGAGAATGATCGGCATCCGGCTGTGCGTAAAGCAGCCATTCAGTCCCTGGGCAACATTATTTACGAAGGCGTAATGCAGGATTTCGAAGCCTCCACCGGCCCGGATACGGCTCTGGACGAATCGGAAGAATGGGACGAAATCCAACTGGAATCTCTGCGGGATGAGTATTTACGCACCAAACATCTGTTGTTTTCCGTGTTGCAGAATGAGGAAGAAGAACTGGAAGTGCGAGAAGCTGCTCTGGCGGCTTTGAGCAATCTGGGATTTCTGGAAGAAGTGCGGGAGTGGATTTCCGATTTCCTGCACATGGAACGGGAATCCGCCAAGGTGGTTGCTCTCCATGCTATCGGGAAATTCCCACTGTACTGGATTAAAACATTAAGTGAATACCTGGAGCCCACCCAGCCAAAGCCCATTTTGTTAGAAGCCATCAGTTCCAGCTACGCCTCGGACTCCGAACTGCTGGCACGAAAGATTGAGCAATTACTCTCGCTGGATGATCCGGACATCTTATCCTACGCGTTGCTTACGCTGGCGAATTTAAACAAAACGGAAAATCTGGGCGAAATTCTACAGAAGTTTAGCCTGCACCCGGATGAGGGTGTGCGGAAAGCCGCCCGAGAAGGGATTGAGCATTTTACCCGACTTAACTTCGAGCGATTTATGCGCGATGAGTTTGGTTTTCAGGAGTAAACCCGGGAGAAAGCCGGGTTTACTCCGCTTAGTTTCAGGGAGGAAGTTGGAGAGATAATTCCGGCGGTTATTTAAGGAAAAATAACTGCCGGAGTTTTTTTAATCCAACCATGGGAATCGTTCTGAAAAATAGAGTATTCTCTTAAGTAAGAGTGGGAACAAATCGTTTAACCCGGGAAAGGAGCCTTGAAGAGGATAACTCCCCACAACGGACTCCCTTTCCGGGCAAATATCGATTTTCTAATTTACACCTGCATCAACAAAGGGTGTTTTCCGCATATTATTTTTCGGTAACCTTAAGGGTGTTTAACAGATGATACACAATGAGTAACTGAGTAAGAGCCAGGGGATAGCTGATGCGAGTGACTTCCCCATCCTGATATTCCCCGATGGTGGTGTTACGCAGTTCTTCAAATCCCGGCAGGTGCCTCCAGATGGTTTCTTCCATTTGTTTGGCTTTTTCTTCCGGAGTATCGCCTGTGATGTGTAAGAAATCCACCGGACGCCCTTCATCCCGTCCCAGCGTCACTGAAATACATTTGTTTCTGGCGTTGGGGGTATCGTCGATAAAATCGGAGAAATCGGGGTGGGGAATGGTGGGACGCAGCACCAGGTTCACGTTCAGGTGACCTCCGGTTTCCTCTTCCATTCCTTTAGGACGGTAGAAATTCACCACAATGTCGGCATAAGAGCGCTGCGGCCGAATATACGTTTTGGAATCATGTTCCCGCGCTTTGATGGCTCGTAACACCTCTTCTTTGGTGTAACCGCGCTTGGTGGTGTCTCGCTTAATTTTCCATTTAATCCTCAATTCCTCTTCGGGGTCCAGGTACACCTTTACATCAAACACATCGCGCATCCGGCGGGTGTAGAAGGGAAGCAGTCCTTCGATGATGACAAAATCTTTGGGTTTCACGTATTCCGGCGGATCAAAATCCCCGGTGGAATGGTTGTAAATCGGTTTCAGAATGGGTTTTCCTTCCCGAAGCAGTTGAATGTGCTGCTCCATAATGTCGATGTAGTTGCAGTCAGGATGAAGCGCCGTGATTCCCAGTTCCTTACGTTGTTTCCGATTGTACTTGTGGTAATCGTCGGCACAAATGTTGGTTACCCGGTCTGGTCCTAAAATTTTCTCAATTCCTTTGGAAATTGTGGTTTTGCCAGCGGCGCTATCCCCCACAATTCCCAGCATAATAGGTCCTTTTGGTCGCATGTTTCTTTCTCCTTTCGTTTTAAGTTCATTCCAATGATTCTGAATCTTCCCGGGGGCTTGCGTTTTTACAGACTCCCTGAACCGGATGTCTGTTCCCCCAACTGCTTTTGGGTGCGGCGAAATATGGGGAGCATTTTCTGGTGAATTTCTTCCAGTTGCTCCAGCGTAACCAGCGTTGCCTCGGGTGCCACCAGTAAAGCGTTTCGAAAATCGCTTCCAAAAGTGTAATCGTTATAGAACACCACCGCAGGGATTCCCACCGCCCCGGCAGCTCGCAGCCCTTCGGCAGAATCTTCAATCGCCAGCGCTTCGTCCGCTAAAAAGCCGGTACGTTGCAAACATGTTCCGTAGAGCGTTCCTTCCGGCCCGGTTTTTTTACCGGACTCCTTACCCAGAATCACACGGAAATGGGGAGCAAATTGGGAGAGCTGATTCTCCAGCAGAGCACGAATCTGGGATTCGTAGGAAGTGGAGACAATGGCCAGCTCTTTCCCTGTTTCAATTGCCCGGGCAATAAGCTCCCGAATTCCCGGCCGCAGGCGGAGCGCTGGCAGGTATTTTTCGATGTAGATGCGCTGCTTCAAAGGAGCGAACCGTTCGGCCAGAGATTCTATCTCTTCGGCAGAATACCCGCGCTGCTGCAAAGCGGCACGTAAACGATTTACATTACCGGGAATGGGAAGCAGTTTCAGGAACTCTTCCCAGCTCCAGTGCAGCGGAATTCCCAGTTCCTTCATGGCATCGTTGCTGGCCGGTAAGTGCCCGTATCGTTCCGTGTCCGCCAGCGTACCATCTACATCGAAAATAAGAAGTTTCAGAGACAAAAGATTCCTCCTGCGTTACTGCTTAAAATGGTTTTCCGGGGGCATCCCGGTTTTCCCAAATTTTGAAAAAAGAAGGTGCCCGGGAAGCCTTTTCTCTTTCCTATGGGCTTTATGTCGCGTAAGAAATTTTCCGGAGGAAGGGATTGCCTTCCTCCGGTTATGGGGATGTCCCCTTCACACGAGTTGCCCTGGAATTATTCAATTCCGTGATACCCTTTTAATTTTTCCCGCCAGCCGGGATACAGGCGGTCCGCATCGTGCGGGAAGGAGAGGAATGCCCGGGCAAACGCACGGTGCTCTTTGGCAAATTCGAACACATCCGCACCTTCGCGCCACATCTGCTCGGATTCCCGCATGGATTTAGCACCCTCGGCGGGACCATCGATATGCCCATAGCTACCGCCTCCTGCGGTCATAATCACGTTGGAGTGACCCAGATTTTCGAAAAATCCCGGAGCCCGCAGCGCGTTCATTCCGCCGGAGATAATGGGTGTGGTGGGTTTCATCCCCAGCCATTCCTGATGGAACACCGGACCGTCTACCGAATCTCCGGTAATCATCTCGGCAATCAGCTTGTCGTCCTTGTACCCTTCCATCTTACCGTATCCCATAGTTCCCACGTGGATGCCGGAAGCGCCCTGCAGCCGGGCCATTTTGGCCAGTACGAAAGCGGAATACCCGCGGTTGGTGCGGGGGGAAGTCACCATCCCGTGACCCGCCCGGTGGTAGTGCAAAAACTGATTGGGGAAATGCCGACGGGCCGTGGTAATAGCCGTGGGTCCGCCAACAAATCCATCCACCAGAAATGCCACATGATGGGCAAATTCTCCGAACTGTTCCAGAATGAATTCCCCGCGCGCAATCATCTCGAAGGGGTCGTCTGCGGTGATGTTGGCCGAAAACAGCTTGGCTTTGCCGGTTTTGTCCTGGGCTCGCTTCATGGCATCGACCACCAGGGGAATGGTCTTCTTCATAGGAGCAAACACCTGGTTCCCCTGAGGCTCGTCATTCTTAATGAAATCGCCTTCCAGCCAGAATTCGTACGCTGCCTGGGCAAACGGCTCGGGACGCAAACCCAGCTTGGGTTTGATGATGGTTCCCACAATAAACCCGCCGTTCACCACCGGACGGCCCAGAACCCGCCACAAATCGGCAATGCCTTTGGAAGGTCCATCGAACAACATTAAATAACGCGGAGGGAAGTAAAAATCGTACATCTTGGCGTACTCGATATCCGCCATGCCCTGGTTATTCCCGATGGCAAGGGTCAGAAAAGACACAATCATGGCCCGACCGTCAGTGATGTTCCGGTCGAACAGTTCCACCGGATAAGCAATGCGCATCTCTTCCTTTTCGGGATCGATGGAATAGACGGTAGCATCGAGTTTTTTGGTGAACTCATCCGTGGTTTTCACTTCCACATTAGTTCCGGTGGAAGACTCCGCAGCAAAATGGGCTGCTGCTCGCAGATAATCCTTGGGGGATTTGGGATTCGGATAGTACTTGGGATTTGGCTTCATCTTGTAGTAAGCCAGAACATAATTCCCGCTGCGGATTAAATCCTCTTCCTTTAAATTCAGATTGGTGTATCTGAGTGACTGATCCATAATGAAACTCCTTTATTTTATTTGAATAATGGTATTTTGTTAAAATGTAGATTTTTTAATCATATTTAATGGCGCTGATGCGCATCAATTTTTCGAAGGAATGATGCGACTCGATGTAGCGGATGGTACCGGTTTTGCCGCGCATCACCATCGAATGAGTCACCGCTCCGCGTCCGGTGTAACGTACACCTTTCAGAAATGTACCGCCGGAAATGCCGGTAGCGGCAAAGAAGATGTCCTCGCTGGTAATCAATTCATCCACATTGAGCACTTTATTCAGGTCGTATCCGGCGTCAAGTACATTCTTCTTTTCCTGCTCGGACTGGGGATCCAGCTTCGCCAGAATTTCTCCGCCCAGAATTTTGATGGCGGTGGCGGCCAGCACACCTTCCGGAGTTCCGCCCGTACCCATCATCACATCCACATCCGAATCGGGCGAGACCGCCATCAGGGCGCCGGCAACGTCTCCGTCCGTGTGTAACTGAATGCGGGCACCTGCTTTCCGGATGTCGGCAATCAACTGCTGATGTCGCGGCTTATCCAGCACAAATACTACCAGATCATCCACGTCTTTCCCCAGGGCTTTGGCAATATTCTTCAGATTATCCTCTACCGGAGCTTCCAGGTCAATTACATTGCGTGCTTCCGGACCCACCACTA
>JALXCH010000280.1 GCA_026991005.1 Calditrichia bacterium
TATTCAATATCCAGTTCTGGGAGCAGTTGCGCTGGGTTAAAATCTTTCTCATTCTCATTTTACTGGTTTCAGTGCTGATGATCTCCAACATCCGCTACGAAACCCTGCCCAATTTTTCCCTTCAGCGCGGGAGTCCCCAAAAGGGCAAAATCTTCACAGTGCTGATTGGTACCATTCTCATCATCTTTTTCCCCCAGGAAGCCTTCTTCCCACTGGCGATTGTATATGTATTCTCCGGTCCCGTAGTGGTGCTCTGGAAGTTGTTCTTTGGTAAATCCGGTAGCGAAACCCAGGAAAAACAAAAAGGATATGTCAGGAATGAGGGTCACCGTAAAAATTCGTCTCAAACCCGGAATTCTCGATCCCCAGGGAAAAGCCGTGAATAATGCCTTGCATCATCTGGGATTTCCTCAGGTCAAGGATGTGCGCATCGGGAAGTTGATTGAAATGGAAATAGAAGAAAGCGATCCGCAGAAGGTGCGGGAACTGGTGGAAGCGGCCTGCAGCAAGCTGTTGGCTAATCCCGTGATTGAAGATTATGAATACCAATTACAGGGAGAGGGTGCGTGAAGTACGCGATTATCGTGTTCCCCGGTTCCAATTGCGATTACGACATGTACCATGCCATCACCCGGGTAATGGGGGAAGAAGCCAAGTTTGTCTGGCATCAGGAGGGAAACCTGGCCGGGTACGATGTGGTTGTGCTTCCCGGTGGTTTTTCGTATGGGGATTATTTGCGGGCAGGTGCGATTGCCCGATTTTCGAACATCATGCCGGAGGTGGTGCGTTTTGCCCGCAAAGGGAAACCGGTACTGGGCATTTGCAATGGTTTTCAGATTCTAACGGAAAGCGGTTTGCTGCCCGGCGCTTTATTGCGTAACCAGAATTTGCGCTTTGTATGCAAGCATGTTTATATTCGCACCGAAAATGCGGACACCCGCTTTACCAATGTGCTGGAAACGGGTCAGGTTCTTCACATTCCTATTGCACATGGCGAAGGAAATTATTTTATTAGTAAAGAAGAGCTGGAGGTGTTAAAAGAAAATAATCAGATTGTTTTTCGTTACAGTACGGCAGACGGTGAAGTAAACCGTACGGTAAATCCGAATGGTTCTATGGAAAATATAGCTGGTGTGATTAACCAGGAAGGAAATGTTCTGGGAATGATGCCGCATCCGGAGCGGGCGATGGAGAATTTACTGGGTTCCGAAGACGGACGAAACATCTTTCAATCATTAGCAAAATAATTAGGAGAATACCCCATGCGCAAAAAAAGTTTATGGTGGGTGCTCTTGGTGGTGGTATTAGGGGCTCTGGTTGGGAGCGCATTGGGGGAGGTCCTGGCTCTGATTTTGCCCGCCGGGGTGGTACGCGATTTTTTCCTGCGAGCGGTAGAATTTAGCCTGGGTCCCGCGGAAGTAAATTTCGTGGTGATGCGCTTTACCCTGGGCTTTGCATTAAAATTAAACATTATTGGTGTGCTGGGCATTTTGTTGGTGGGATATGTGTTGCGCTGGACGTAACGCCTGAACATTACGGAGTAGGGGAACGCGACACCTCGCCTCGTTTTGCAGTAGGGGAAAGGAATGGAAGTCCAGCGAATCAAACATTCTTGTGAATTATTTTTTGTGGCGTAAATAAAGAAACTCTGACCGGAGAATCCGGTTAAAGAAATGTCTAAAACGGAAGGAGAGAAGATATGTTTGGAATAGGACCTCCTGAATTACTGGTAATCTTTTTAATTATTTTGATTTTGTTTGGTGCCAAACGACTTCCTGAACTGGCGCGTTCTCTGGGACGTTCCATTAATGAATTCAAGAATGCCACCCAGAACATCCAGCAGGAGCTGGATGTAACCCGGGAAGAACCCTTACCCAGGCAAAAAGAGAAAGCATCCGAGAAGAAGGATGAAAATCTGGCCGGATAAACGGAGCTGAATGGGGCATCCGGGTGGAGTGGGTTCAGGACAGGCATCAACAATTTGTGCAGGGCGGATTCAATCTGGAAGAGCGGGTTCTCAGAGCTCTGAAACGGATTGATGAAAAATCCTCCCTGCACGCCTTTACCCGTGTATATACCGAGGAGGCCATAGAAAAAGCCCGGAAGTTGCAACGTCAGCGGGACCGGGGAGAAGCCCTCGGTCCCCTGGCCGGGTTGATACTGGCGATTAAAGATAATATCGCTTTCCGCAATCATCCCCTTACCTGCGGTTCCCGCATTTTACAACATTATATTTCTCCCTTCCATGCTACAGTGGTGCAGCGTATTCTCAATGCTGGCGGAATCATCATTGGGCACACCAATATGGATGAATTTGCCATGGGTTTTTCCAGCGAAACCTCTGTGTTTGGTGTGGTGCGCAATCCGCTTCACCCGGAATTTGTTGCCGGAGGTTCCAGCGGAGGTTCGGCGGTAAGTGTTGCCGCGGAAATGGTGGATCTGGCTCTGGGAAGCGACACCGGAGGTTCGGTGCGGCAACCGGCAGCTTTTTGCGGTGTGGTGGGAATGAAACCTTCGTACGGACGGGTGTCGCGCTACGGTCTGGTGGCATTTGCTTCTTCGCTGGAACAAATTGGCCCCCTGGGGCAGCGGGTGCGAGATGTGGCCTATTTGCTGGAAATTATTGCCGGGCACGACAGCCGGGATGCTACCAGCGTTACCCTTCCGGTGCCCCGTTATACCCAATGGTTAAACCGGGAGGTACGGGGAATGCGGATGGGATTGCCCCGGGAGTTTTTAGGCCAGGCGGTAGAAGGGCGCATCCGCCAGCGGGTAGAGGAGGTGGCTGAGGAACTTCACCGGGCGGGCGCCGAAATTGTGCCTGTTTCTCTCTCCTTAACCCGATACGCCGTGGCGACCTATTACATCCTTGCCTCGGCGGAAGCATCCTCCAATCTGGCGCGCTTCGATGGTGTGCGCTACGGATTCCGGGCAGAAAACAGTGCTGAACCCCAGTCCATGTACCGCAAAACCCGTCAGCAGGGATTTGGCTGGGAGGTAAAACGCCGACTGATGCTGGGAACCTATGTCCTTTCTCGTAAAAATTACCAGGCCTTCTACGGGAAGGCCCGCAAGGTGCAGAAGTTGATTCAGCAGGAATATCAGCGGGTATTTCAGCAGGTGGATGTGTTACTGGCACCCACCAGCCCTACTTTTCCTTTCCGCCCGGGCGAGCGCCTGCAAGACCCGATTAAAATGTATCTTTCCGATGTGCTCACCGTCCCGGCAAATTTAACCGGTATGGGGAGTTTGAGCCTGCCCCTCTGGGGGAAAAATGAACCTTTCCCCGTGGGATTGCAAATCATCTCGGCACCTTTCCGGGAAGAATTGCTAATTCAGGTGGGGGATTTTGTGGAAAGAAATCTCGCGGGTGAATCTCCGTTATCCAAATAAGGGCCCAGGGGATTGTACTGTTTCCACCTAACCACACAACAGAGCGCAGAAGCATGAGGCATCCAGAAAAATACGAAGCGGTGATAGGACTGGAAATTCACGCCCAGTTGTTAACGGAAACCAAGATGTTTTGTAACTGCCGCAATCAGTATGGTGCGGAACCCAACTCCCATGTGTGCCCGGTGTGTCTGGGATTGCCCGGCGCCCTTCCGGTTCCCAATCAGAAAGCGGTGGAATTTGCCATTGCCATGGGACTGGCAACCCATTGCACCATTGCTTCCCGCAGCCAGTTTGCCCGGAAAAATTATTTCTACCCGGATTTGCCGAAGGGCTACCAGATTACCCAGTTCGAACAACCGCTGTGTCGGGAAGGCTGGTTAACCATTCCACTTCCCGATGGAGAGGAAAAGGTGGTGCGGATTGAGCGGATTCATCTGGAAGAGGATGCGGGAAAGTCCATTCACGATCCGGTACTGGCGGGGGAGGGGACGCTGCTGGATTTTAACCGCTGTGGGGTGCCGCTCATCGAAATTGTAACCTACCCGGATTTACGCTCGCCCCGGGAAGCCCGCATCTTCCTGGAAAGGTTAAGAACCATTCTGGTGTATCTGGAAATTTGCAATGGCAACATGGAAGAAGGCAGCCTGCGCTGCGATGCCAATATCTCCCTGCGTCCGGTAGGTGAGCAAAGGCTGGGAGTAAAAACAGAGTTGAAAAACATGAATTCTTTTCGTAACGTTGAAAGAGCATTACAATTTGAAATTGAGCGACAAACAAGGGTGCTAATGGATGGGGGACGCGTGGAAGCGGCCACTTTGCTCTGGGATGCTTCACAAAATCGGGCACGGGTGATGCGCTCTAAAGAAGTTGTGGAAGATTACCGTTATTTTCCGGAACCTGATCTGGTTCCCATCACAGTTTCCCGGGAGGTGGTGCAGGCGGTTTCGCGCAGTTTACCGGAATTACCCCACCAGAAACATGCCCGTTTTCGTCGCCAGTACCATTTACCGGAGCAGGAAATTCAGGTACTGGTGAGGGAGCGTGCTCTGGCCGATTACTTCGAGGCGGTGGTTTCCCGGGGTGCTAAGCCCGCATTTGTCAGCCGGTGGGTGGTGCGAGAAGTGGTGAGGGTGCTTCGAGACCGCAAAATTTCTGCTGCACGGTTTCCCATTCCGCCCGAAGAATTGGCAGAGTTACTGCACCTGGTCGAGGAAGGCAGCCTGAGTCAGAGTGCGGCACGTACGGTATTCGATGCCATGCTGGATACGGGAGAGGGTGCCCGGGAACTGGTTCGCCAGATGGGATTGCAGCAAATGAATGATCAACGGGAGCTGGAAGAAGTGGTAAACCGAGTCCTCCGTCTGTTCCCTTTGCAGGTGCAACAGTACCGGAATGGTAAAACAAAACTTCTGAGTTTTTTCGTGGGGCAGGTGATGAAAGAAACACAGGGAAAAGCCAATCCCAACATTGTTTCACGGATCCTTGAAAAGGAATTGTCTCGGAAGGACGTATTCCTCCACAAGAAAACCTGATGTTGTTTAATCTTCTGGAATCGGTAAGGAAATGAATCCAATGATAAATTAAAAATAAAAGGACTGGAAAATGGGTAACAAAAGGGTGCTGGTTATTGAAGATGAAAAAGCTTTGTCCAGTATTATGGTAAACATGCTGGAAGTTTTTGGTTACGAAGGGGAAATAGCCAGTACGGGGCGAGAGGCAATGGAACAAATTTCTCGGGGAAATTATGATTACATTATTCTGGATATTACTTTACCCGACATTAGTGGAAGTATGCTCTATGAGATGATTATGGAGAAATCCCCGGAGTTCAAAGGGAAAATTATTTTTACCAGCGGTTTCGAGACCCCGGAAGAAATCGAAGAAATTCTGGAGCGGGATGGAGGAATCTTCCTGCCCAAACCGTTTAGTGTGGATAAATTTCAGGAAGTTCTGAATAAACTGGAATAGTGGCGATTCCGAATAGAGATTGGCTTCCCGGAAAATGGGATTTTTCATTTCCCGGAACGATGGTTTCAAAATGTTTTTATTTTCTTGAATCAACCCGGTGGCATTTCCTAAGTTGACAAACGGGTGGGTAGGGATGTTTGGTCAACCCGTACCGGGTGAAATACCCGATGGGAGAATTTCCGAAACATGCTGGTAACCGGGAGGAACGCGATTTTGTTTGAACTCCCCTGGTTACTCCGGGATGTGCACTTTTTAATGGGTACGGAAAAGAAGCACCAGAATAAAGAGCACCAGGGAGTCGTTTTGTTTAGCGTTTCTGGAACCTGTAACCGATAAGCAGAAAGGATACGATATGGATTTACCGCTGGAGCCTTTTCGGATTAAAATGGTGGAGCCGGTTAAATTAATTTCCCGGGAAGAGCGGGAGCAGTTAATTCGCCAGGCGGGATTTAATGTGTTCAACATTCCTGCCGAAGCCATTTTTGTGGATTTGTTAACGGATTCCGGCACCTCTGCCATGAGCGATCGTCAGTGGGCGGGGTTGATGCTGGGAGATGAGTCCTACGCAGGTTGTCGCAATTTTTACCATCTGCAGGAAAGTGTGCAGAAAGTGATGGGATTCCGCTATGTGCTGCCTACCCATCAGGGGCGCGCGGCGGAAAATGTTTTCTTCTCTACCTTGCTTAAACCGGGCGATGTGGTGCCCAACAACATTCATTTCGATACCACCCGGGCAAATGTGGAATACCTTCAGGCTACTGCGCTGGATTGCGTCATTGAAGAGGGATTGCACCCCACACTAAACCATCCTTTTAAAGGAAACATGGATTCCCGGAAGCTGCAGGATGCGATTCAAAAATACGGAAAAGAAAAAATTCCCGTGGTGCTGATGACCATCACCAACAACAGTGGAGGCGGCCAGCCGGTTTCCATGGAAAACATCCGCACCATCAGCCGCATTTGCCGTTCTCAGGGAATCCCTTTTTTCTTCGATGCCGCCCGTTTTGCCGAGAATGCTTACTTCATTAAAATGCGGGAAGAAGGTTACCAGGATAAGAGCATTCCCGAGATTGTACAGGAAATGTTCTCCTACGCGGATGGCTGTTTAATGAGCGCGAAAAAGGATGCTCTGGTGAACATCGGTGGTTTTATTGCTTTAAATGATGAATCGCTCTACCGGAAGCTTCAGAATTTGCTGATTTTGCGGGAAGGCTTCCCAACCTATGGTGGGCTGGCGGGTCGTGATCTGGAACTTATTGCCCGGGGATTGCAGGAGGTGCTGGATGAAGATTACCTGCGCTATCGAATTTCTCACACTGCCTATCTGGGGAAGCTCATCCGGGAATTGGGGGTTCCCATTGTGGAGCCGGTTGGAGGGCACGCGGTGTACATCGATGCCAAGTCCTTTCTTCCCCACATCCCACAATCGCAGTTTCCCGGGCAGGTGCTAACGGTAGCGTTTTATCGCGAGGCAGCCATTCGCACCGTGGAAATTGGGAGCCTGATGTTTGCCCATCGCGATGCCCAGACCGGAGAATGGCACTATCCTCAAATGGAACTGGTGCGCCTGGCCATACCCCGGCGCGTGTACACTGCTTCTCATCTGGAATATGTGGCCGATGCTTTAAGTAAAATTCAGAAGAAAAAGGATTCGTTAAAAGGATTGCGCATTGTTTACGAACCGCCTTTCCTGCGGCATTTTACCGCTTTGCTGGAGGAGATTGAATAGACAATTGGGGAAAATCCAGTGCTTCCGCAAACTAAAATGAGACGGAATGCATTTCCGGAAAATGAACACGGTTTTAACATGAAAAGGAATTCCATGCTCTGGCAACGTCAGCAAATATTTCATTCAGTGCTTGAAAAAATAAAAGATGATTCGGGAAATTCGCTTTTTTCTCTTTTTATAGAAGGGGAGGAAGGTATGGGCAAAGGGGAGTTCGTACGCCATCTGGTGCAGGAGCTCCCGGAACGTTTTGTCCCTCTCCTGCATTTCAATTTTGCATTTGATTATCCGGAAATTTCTCGAATTCCCCGGCTGATTCTGGGTACGCTTCCCGAGGTACAAACAGAGCATTGGGAACGTTTTCTGAAACGGTTTCCCCGCCCGGCGCAGCAATTTATTTCCCGTACCCTCTCCGCTGCCGATGTCTCCTCCAATCTTCCGGAGTCCTGGTATTCCGATCTGTTCCTGCAATTCCTGGATTTTCTGGCAGAATCCCATTCCCCGGTGTTTGTGCAGGAAAACATCCACCTGCTGGATGCCTCCCGGTTTCAGGAATACGCCCGGTTTCTCACTCGTCTTTCCCACTATCCCATTTTAACGGTTTTTACCGGTGATTCTTCCAGACACCGCCCGCAGGAGTTGCCGGAAGGCGAGATAGTGCACCTTACCAAACTCTCTGTTTCCGAAGTGGAGCGCAGCATCGCCGGGTATTTTGGAACTCAACCCATCAACGCCCGGCTGATTACCAACCATTGTTACATTAAAACCAACGGGAATCCGCTTAAAATCCGTTTTTTGCTGGAAGGGGTATATCGTCCGCTGGTGGAGGAAGCAGGGGAGGGGTTTATTCGGGTGGAGCGCCTGCGCACCATTCGCATCGGGCCGCAGTGGGAAGATTTGTTTCAGGTGGTTTTTCAACATTTACCGGCAGAAGAGCAGCGCCTTCTGGGATTTCTGGCACATCTAAACGCTCCAATTTTTCATCCCGATGCGCTGGCACTTCTGGAGCAATTTCTACCGGAGGCACATTCGGTACTGGAGCGCTGGCAAAAGGCGGGTTTTCTGGAAATGTTAACCCGCGGAGAAGAGACCCGGTACCTGGTGTATCCCCGGAGGTGGCAGCATTGGTTAAAAGAGATGATGCCCCTGGAAAAGGTAAAGGATATTCTGGAAAAATTACAGCAACTGGAAACTGCCGGACAGACCCGGGCTGTTTACAAACTTTCTCCCCTGTTTTATGAACTGGGAGAAATGGAGGTGGCGATTCCCCTGGCCGAGCAGGAAGGGGAGTATTTTACCCGGCAGGGCAACTACACCGAAGCTGCCGACCGTTTCTTCTTTGTGGTGCGCATCGCTTCCCTTTCCCCGGCATCCCGGGTCAATCTGGAAACCGTTCTGGAGAAGCTGGGGGATTTGTACCTGCGCATGGGTGCTTACGAAAATGCCTTTGATGTTTTGCGGCAGTTGCGGGATATCCGCATCCATCGGGAAACCACCAGCCCCCGGGAGCAGAAGGGCTGGATTGATGCCAATCTGAAAATGATTCGCACCCTGATTGCCATGGACGCATTTCAGGAAGCGCGTTACCTTATTCGGGAAGTGAAGGTGAAGGATTTTGCGGATGAGGTAACTCGCGGTCTCTGCGAATTTTACCTGGGCGAGGTGGAAGAGACCATCAGTCGCAGCCGGGTGGCGGTGCAGCACTACCAAAACGCCTATCAGCTTTTTCGCAGGAACCAGCAGGATGCGCTGCTTGCCCAAACGTATCGGAAACTGAAACCACTGCTCCGGCGGGATGCGGAGAAATACCGGGAAGTGGTGGAGCAAACGGTGGCCTATTTCACCAAAAGGAAAAGTACCGAACCCGAAGCGTTTAGCGTCCACCTGGATTTGATGCAAATTTACCTGAACCGCAAACAAAACAGGGAAGCCATTTTACAGGGGGTAAATCTGTTGCGAATGCTGCGGCGGGTGTTTTTCCCGCAAATGCTGGTGCAAACCTCTCTGTATCTGGCTGATTTGTACGCCCAGATGGGCAAGTGGCGGCATGCGGTGGCGCATTTACGCTCCCTGGTGGAAAAAAATCGATTGAGGTACAACCCCGCTCTCCAGGTACAGGTACTTATTCATCTGGGAATGATTTACAAAGAACAGGGCGCTTACGGTGAAGCACGGAAAATCCTGGAACAGGCACTGCACTTATCGGTGCAGCATCGCTTCTTCAAAGAACAGTATGAAATTAAACTCCATCTGGGGCACCTTTATTTGCTGGTTCACGCCCTGCTTCATGCAGTGGATTATTTAAACGATGCCCGCCGCTGGGCTGAAGAACACGAGCAACCCCAGCTTATTATTCTTTCCCACCTGTATCTGGCTTATTACGAAATGCAAAATCATCGGCCCGAGCGCATGCACGATCTGCTGGTTTCGGCAAAAAAATATGTGAATACCAGCGGCGAGGTGGTGGATTATTTGAATTACCTGTTTTACTACGCATTGTACTTGATGGAAGTCCAGCGTCCCGGAAAGGCGCTGCGCCTGGCCGAGCAAATGTTAAAGAAGGCTTCGGATTGGGCGCGCTACCGTGCTGCGGCCTTCTATTTGCAGGGGATGGCGTTTGCCCGGCTTAACCAGCCGGAAGCAGCCGGGGAGGCATTCCAGAACTCCCGGGAAATTGCCCGCAATTGCCATTATCCTCAAATTCTTTATCTGGTGGAATGCGAATGGGTGCGCCTCTTGCACAATCAAAAGCGAGCGAAGCAATACCAGACGCTTTTAAAAGAAATATGTGGAACCATTCAAAATATTGCTCATAATATTGAGGATGAAATTCTGCGGCGGCAGTTTCTGGAAGCACGGCACCACGAGGATATTCGCAGCTGGTGCACTGCGCTGCAGCGGGATGCGTATGGTGGCGAGGGTGTGACCCGGAACATCGGAAATTGGTGATTTCGCGAGCCAAATTCAGAATGGGTTATGAATAACATCGTTTTAATAAAGGAGGTATTTTATGAAACATCGTGGCATTTTGTACCGGATGCGTTTTAACGGAATTCCTGTGATTTTCTTGCATGCCTTTCCACTCAATCACAAAATGTGGCATCACCAGCTGGATTATCTGGAGGACATTTCGGGATGCTACATGGCTTACGATTATCCGGGCTTTGGAGAATCCGAGAACAACCTGAAAGAACCTTCCATTTACGATTATGGGAAACCCGTCATTCACATGCTGGAAGAAATGCACATCGACCAGGCCGTGTTTGTAGGGGTGAGCATGGGTGGGTATGTGGCGCTGTCCCTTTACCGGCACCATCCGGAGAAGTTTGCGGGATTGGTGCTGGCGAATACCCGGGCATCGGCGGATTCCAGTGAAGCTCGGGAGGCTCGCCTGAAAACCATCCGGGAGCTGAAAGAAACGAATGATCCCACTCCGCTGTTTCAATCGCTGATGGAAAAATTCTTCACCCCGGAAACGCGGCAGAAAAATGCTGCCCTGGTAGAAGAAGTACAGGCGCTGATGCAGGAAGCCACCGTGGAGGGAATTATTCAGGCGCTGGGTGCCATGGCAGAGCGACCAGACTCCATGGATTTGCTGGGGCAGATGGATTTTCCGGTGCTGGTAATCGCCGGGGAAAAGGATGAACTAACCAGCGTCCGGGAAGCGCGGGACATGGTGGATGCCCTGCCCATTGGCGATTTAACGGTGATTCCCGATGCGGCACATCTTTCCAACCTGGAGCGTCCCGATGTATTTAACGATGTGCTGCATCTGTACCTGAAGAAATTACTGGAGTCCATGTGATACCGGGGAGGGAATTCATCCTTCAAAAGAAAGGAGCGGTCATGAAATTCCCGTGGCTGTTTTTTCTGCTTCCCTTACTCCTGTGGAGCACGGGATGCCAGCGAAAACAATCCGATTCTCCCGATGATGTGCTGGCGCGGGCAAAGGAACTGGCGCATCAATTTATTTTGGTGGATACCCATCAGGATGTCCCTTATCGCGTCTGGAAGAGCCACGACGACATTTCGCAGCGAAGCAACAAAGGACACTTCGATTATGTGCGGGCGCGGGAAGGGGGACTGGATGTGTCCTTTTTCGCCATTTACATCCCCGCCAAACTGCAAACCGAAGGAGGCGCCCGGGCATTGGCCGACAGTTTAATTGATATGGTAGAGGGATTTGCCCACCGCTGGCCGGATAAATTCGTCCGGGTGAATTCCGTGGAAGAAGTGCGCCGGAATTTCGGGCAAAATAAGGTGATGATTGCCCTGGGAATCGAAAATGGCGCGGCGCTGGAGGGCAAACTGGAAAATTTGAATCATTTCTACCGGCGCGGAGTGCGCTACATTACTCTGGCTCACGCCAAATGGAACCGCATCTGCGATTCTTCTTACGATCCCGAGCGCCACTGGCACGGATTAAGCCCTTTTGGCCGGAAGGTGGTGCAGGAAATGAATCGCCTGGGCATGATGGTGGATGTTTCCCACGTGAGCGACGAAACGTTTTACCAGGTGCTGGAAATTTCCCGTGCCCCGGTGATTGCTTCCCATTCCTCCTGCCGCCATTTCACTCCCGGCTTCGAGCGCAATATGAGCGACGAGATGATTCGCAAACTGGCGGAAAAGGGTGGGGTAATTCAGATTAATTTTGGCTCGTACTTTGTGAGTCAGGATTTCAACCAGCGGGCAGAGGGTTACCGCAAGGAGATTGAACATTTCCTGGAAGAACACCATCTTACCATGAAGGATTCAGCGGCAAAGAAGTACATCGAACAATACAAAAAGGAGCACCCGCTGGATCGGGGAACGGTGGCGACGGTGGCCGACCATATTGACCATGCAGTAAAAATTGCCGGAATTGACCATGTGGGTTTGGGCTCGGATTTTGATGGAGTGGGAGGACTGCCCGTTGGACTGGAAGACGTATCGAAATATCCCAATTTAATTGCTGAATTGCTGCGTCGGGGGTACTCGGAACAGGATATCCGCAAAATTTGTGGGGAGAATTTTTTACGCGTCTGGCAAAAGGTGGAAGAAATTGCCCGGCAGTTGCAGCAAGAAAATTCCCGGCCATAACAGGTGCGGTATGTGCCTTTGAGCAGGCACCTACCGCACCGAATGATTTAATTGCGCAGCGGTTTTCCGGTTTTGAGCATATGCCGCATGCGCTCCTGGGATTTGGGCTCGGCACACAGGCTCACAAAGGCTTCCCGTTCGATATCCAGTAAATATTGCTCATCGACCGGAGTCACCAGATTCGCCCGGTCGCCACCGGTTAGCACGTAAGCCAGTTTCTGACCGATAAGCAGGTCGTGATCGGAAATGACCCCCTGCATGCGGTAATTCTTCAACGTTCCTTCGATGGCCAGGCGTCCGGTTTCTCCCGGCAGGAAAATGTCCCGCCGATATTCCGGTGGTTGATAGTTCTCTGCCAGACGCAGTGCTTCGGCTTTCGCTTCGTAAATCAAGTGGTCGGGGTTTACCACGATTTTATCTTCCCGGGTGAGGTAGCCCAGAGCCACGGCTTCTTTAGCCGAGCGGGACACTTTGGCGAAACCGATGGTTTCGAAAGCTTTCTGCACAGGCGGGAAGGGGCCGGGACGCTGCTTCTCCAGCGCTTTTTGCCAGTTCAGGAGGAGGCGCAGGTTGCCTCCCGCACCGGGAATCACTCCCACACCCACTTCCACCAGCCCGATGTACGATTCCGCCGATGCCACCCGTCGATCGCAGGCTCCAATCATTTCGTAGCCGCCTCCCAGACACATCCCAAACGGCGCCGCAACCACGGGAATGGGAGCAAAGCGCAGTTTCTGGGTCACATCCTGAAAGGTCTTGCTCAATTGTTCCAGCATCTTCCAGTTCTTCTCTTCGGCATATTTGAGAATCAGCGCCAGGTTGGCTCCTGCCGAAAAATGCTGCCCCTGGTGACCAATCACCAGGGCGCGGTAGCCCAGATTCTGCCATTCCGTTACCGCCTCATCCAGCATGTCGATAATGGCTCCATCCAGCGGATTGTAATTGGGTTGCACAATGCTGTGGAATTCCACCAGAGCCACACCATCCTCCAGGTCGATGAGGCTGGCATTCCAGTTCTTTTTGAGCTCTGCACCGGTGGCTTTGAGAATGTTCAACCGAACCACTCTGGGATTCTCCGGGAAGGGGCGGAAGCGCTTTTCCGGAATATGATAATAGGTTAGCTTTTTCCCTTCGTTTCCGTAAAAAGAGGTATGTCCGGCAGCCACCATCTCCTTCACCCATTGGGGCACTTTTTTGCCTTCTTCTTCCATGCGCTTCAGGGATTTTTCCAGACCCAGCGCCTCCCAGGTGCGGAAGGGCCCCAGCTCCCAGCCAAATCCCCATTCCATGGCGTGGTCGATGTTCACAAGATCGTCGGCAATTTCGGGAATTCGATTGGCGGCATAAATCAGGGTGTTCGAGAGCAGTTCCCAGGTAAATTTACCGCCCACATCGTCGCTATAGCACAGGGCATGAATTTTCCCGGCGGTTGTCCAGCGCTTTTTAGCCAGACGCACCCCATCGAAGCGTACCTTCTTTTGCGGTTCGTATTCCAGCGTTTCCAGATTCAAAGAGAGAATGCCTTTTTCTGTTTTCTGGTAAAACCCTTTTCCCGTTTTGGCACCCAGCATATTGTTGGCAATCATCTTCTGTAACAATTCCGGAACGGCGAACAGGTTGCGGGCTTCATCATCCGGGCATTTCTGGTAAGCGGTATTGGACACGTGAGCCAGCGTATCCAGCCCCACCAGATCGGCTGTGCGGTAAGTGGCGCTTTTGGGGTGCCCAATGATGGTTCCGGTGAGGGCATCCACTTCTTCCACGCGCAGATGCATCTCCAGGGTGAGTTTGAGAGCCAGCATCATGCTGTACACCCCGATGCGATTGGCAACGAAATTGGGGGTATCCTTCGCGTAAACAATTCCCTTACCCAGCAGATTTTCTCCGATATCCACCATCGCCTGGACGACTTCCGGCAGCGTGTCCCGATTGGGAACAATTTCCAGCAGATGCATGTAGCGTGGTGGATTAAAGAAATGGGTAACCAGAAAACGACGGCGGAAATCCTCCGGCAGATCGGCGGCAATTTCGTTCACCGAAAGACCGGAAGTGTTGGTGCTTACGATTGCTTCCGGTTTCAGGTGGGGGAGAATGCGCCGGAAAAGCTGTTGCTTGATGTCCATCCGCTCCACCACCGCTTCAATAATCCAATCTGCTTCCTGGAGGCGGGAAAGGTGGTCGTCGTAATTGCAGGGGGTTATTCGTTCGGCGTACCGGGGACTGTAAAAGGCGGCTGGTTTTGCCTTTTGCGCCGCTTGCAACCCTTTCTCAGCAAACTCCTGTTTGATGTCGAAAAGCAGGGAGGGGATTCCCACATTAGCCAGGTGGGCTGCAATCTGGCTTCCCATGATTCCGGCGCCCAGTACCGCCACTTTTTCGATTTTCGTTTTCATGGCGCATCCTCCTTTAAAGCCGTTCGATGATGGTTGCAATTCCCTGCCCGCCACCAATGCACATGGTCGCCAGTCCCAGATGGGCATCCCGTTGTTCCATCACATTAATCAGCGTGGTAATGATGCGGGCACCGGAACAACCCAGCGGATGCCCCAGGGCAATGGCACCGCCGTTCAGATTGATCTTTTCCATTGGCCAGCCACCTTTTTTAATCACGTACAGGCTCTGGGCCGCAAACGCTTCGTTCAGTTCGATTACATCGATGTCGTCAAGGGTGAGTCCGGCACGCTTAAGTGCCTTTTCGGTGGCAGGAAGGGGACCCATTCCCATGCGCGTCCAGTCCACGCCCGCAATGGCTCGGGCCAGGATGCGCGCACGCGGTTTGAGACCCAGCTCCTGGGCCAGGGTGTTACTGGTGAGCAACACCGCTGCGGCACCAATGGAAATGGGGCTACTGGTGGCGGCTGTGATGGTACCGTCTGCCATAAAAGCGGGCTTCAGGCTTTTAATTTTTTCGATGTCCGGTTCGCGCGGTCCCTCATCCCGCTGGATGGTCTTACCGTTATATTCCACCGGCACCACTTCGTTGTCGAATCGCCCCTCCTCCCAGGCTTTTAACGCCTTTTGGTGGGAGGCAATGGCGAACTCTTCCTGTTCTTCCCGGGAAATATTCAGGTCGCGCGCCAGATTCTCTGCCGTCTCTCCCATCCCGATGTAATATTGCTTCTGGTAGAGTACCGGGTGGAACATGGGATTAAATCCGCCCATGGGGATGGTAAACATATCTTCCACACCACCGGCAATTCCGGCTTCGGCATCGTTCAGGGTAATGGCGTAATCTATTTGATGCACCGCATCCATGGAAGAGCCGCAAAAGCGATTGACCACCTTCCCTCCGGTTTCTACCGGTAGGTCGGCCAGAATGGAAACCGCCCGCGCCAGCAGCATTCCCTGGGTGGCTTCGGGAAAGGCGCAGCCGATAACCACATCTTCCAGCTTCTCGGGGGGAAGTTGGGGATTGCGTTGCACCAGGGCACGTAGCACCTGTGCCATCAAATCATCGGCTCGCATGCCCACCATCTGCCCGCGTTTCACGCCAATGGGGCTGCGAACCGCGTCGATAATCACTGCGTAACGTTCATCTGTATGCATGGGATTGTCTCCTTTATTTTTTCGTGAAGGAAGGGGAGTCTCCATCGGCGGAGCTTCCCTTTCCATAATTTTAACCCAATTTATCGGCGATGAAAAGGATATTGGCGATGCTGGAATAGGAGTTCCGAAAGCTCTCTTTTCAGGGAAAAAGTATCCGTGGTCAGCAACATCTCATTCCCGAAAGTTTGCCAGTGACGAAGCGCCTGTTCCCGCTCCTTCCCCTGCAGCATGTGGTTAATGATCAGGAGCGCATCGTGGTGCATGTGCAACACGGTTTCGCTTACCAGAACTTTTCCAATGCTCTGCATGGCATAGTTTAATTCGGTTTCTCCGGAATATTGCCGAATTCGGGAAAGGACGGTTTGCATGATGAAAATGTGGCTCACCATATCGCTCAACAGTTCGCCCACCTGCTGTTCGTGCTGAATGTCCTGCCCGTACACTGTTAGGGCATGCCGGTAAAGATACAGAAACAGATGTTTAGCCAGTTCCAGAGAGCGCTCTTCGGCGCCCAGAGGACGGCTCGCTGCCGGGGGAAATTTTCCGGAGAGAATTCGTTCGGTTTCCTTCATTTCCTCCCGCAGCGGGAGTTCTTCCAGCAGGGTTTTCTTCAACAGAAATCCCACCACAATCTGGCGATTAATTTCGTTCGTACCTTCGTAAATGCGGTCGATGCGGGTATCCCGCAGGATTTGAGCCATGGGGTAATCTTCGATGTATCCGTATCCTCCGAAAATTTGCAAGCCATCGTCGGCATTCTGCCAGAGGGCTTCGCTGCCGTAAATTTTGCACACCGAACATTCGATAGCGTATCGTTCGATGGCATGCGCTACGTCTGTGGAGTAGGTGGGGGATTGCTCATCGACCTGCGCGATGGATTCATCCAGAAGGTGAGCCGTTTCGTACACAATGCTTTCCAGGGCAAAGGTGCGAATGAGCATGTCGGCCAGTTTTTTGCGAATGGCATCGAAATAGGCGATGGGTTGCCCGAACTGGCGACGTTCCAGAGCGTAGGGAATGCTCTCCCGGATGGTGGTTTTGCATCCACCCAGCACCGCCGCTCCCAATTTAAAGCGCCCGATATCCAGGCTGTTGAAGGCAATGGCGGCACCATCGCCGATGGTCCCCAGCACATTCTCCACCGGTACCTTAACCTGATCCAGAATAATGTTGCAGGTGGAAGAACCGTGAAGCCCCAATTTGTTCTTTTCCTCTTTACGGATCACTCCTTCGGATAGGGGATCGATGAGAAATGCCGTGAGTTTTTCTCCGTTAATCTTGGCAAATGTGATGAGCAGGTTTGCCCAGCCTCCGTTGGAAATGAACTGCTTGTTTCCGTTCAGGATGTAATATTTACCATCTTCACTTAATGTAGCGGTGGTGCGGATGGAAAGGGCATCCGAACCGGCACCCGGTTCCGTGAGGGCGTAGGAACTCAACCATTCTCCGGAGGCTAATTTGGGAAGATAAAACTTTTTCTGCTCCTCGTTGCCAAAATAGACAATGGGCAACGTCCCAATACCGGTGTGGGCGGAAAACGTTACGGTGAAAGAGGCGCTTTCCCCCAGGGTAATGCGTTCCACCAGCAAAGCGGATGTGACTTTATCCAGTTCCAGACCACCATACTGCTCCGGTACATCCGTCCCCAAAAAGCCCAGTTCTCCGCATTTTTTCATGAGCTGGAGGGAAAGCTCGCGATCGTAGCGATCGATATCGCTTTTACGGGGAAGAATTTCTTGCAGGGCAAATTCTTCGGCTGCCTTGCCGAATTCCACCTGCATCTCGGAAAATTGCTCCGGTCCAAATGCCTGATGGTCCTTCAGGCTCTGTACCAGAAAAAATCCGCCTGTGTCCATGATGATTCCCCTTTCAGTGATTAGTATTTCAGGTTTAAAATCTCAATTAACAAACAATCATTGCAAGGAGGTTGTACATCTTTAAAAAGCACATCTCCAATTATCAGAATGGAAATGCCTCAAAATGAAAAACAGTTGCTTTTAATTGAACAAACTTCGCTGCGTTCTGGTTCGCGCGTTTTAACTGAAGATGGATTATTTGCATGGAAGAAACCAGGCTTACCTCAGAAAAGGAAATTCCGGAATGTCGTGCCATCGGAAGCAGTCCAATTAGATTTCTGCAAGAAGCGGTTAACGACAATGATTTAGCTGATTGAAAAAAAACGTTTAAAAAAGAAGATAAAAATTATGGAAATCAGTTGTGCTTAACAAAATGGTGAATGTTTCTATCTATTTGTTTCCTCAAAAACCCATCAATCTGTCATTTTGAGCCCTGCGCCAGCAGGGCGAAGAATCTCACTTTTTTGCGCAGCAGGGTGAAGAATCTCAACAGCCATTGCAAACCGGATGAAAAATCTCGCTCTCCTGCCCATGCAGAAGGAAGAATCTCATTGGGGCATATTCAGTCAACCCCTGAAATTCCAGTAGATTAACTTCCTTTTTTAATCTAATTTTGCCTGGCATTTGGCGCAAAATTTTTATCACAATTGGTTATTGAAATAATGGTAAAGCATCTGCAACAAACTATCATTTTATTTTCGGACGTTTTCAGTAAAAATAGAGCCCGATTTTATTTTTGGTGAAAAAAGCAAAAAAGTGCCGTTGGTAACATCTCGTTTTTCGTCCCGGTTTTATTTTTTGTCTTTTGTTGGCTTTGTTCCGGAGGGCATCTTCAATTTGTCTCTGTGCAGTTCAGGGAATTCTTTTGGGGCAGTAGGGAACATTCTGTTCGGTTCTATCGCTTCCCGATGCGCAGCTTCTTCCCTTATCTGATGGGTTAGCAGTTTTTCTACTTTTAATAAAAAAGAGTAACTTTTTTGAATATCTCCACGGGTGATGGACTGGTAAAAATCCCGGTAGTCATTTAGGGTTTTGTGGTGTTCGGCAAATAATTTCTGGATGCGAGCCGCTTTCACGCTATCTGGCTGGGAGGTCGCCAGAATTGTTTCCATCTGGCTGATTATCTCCGGCCAATCGTCCGGAGACCGGGAATCCTCCTTTTTCTGGCAGGCAGTCAGGAGACCCAAAACGACCAATATTGCAGAAAACCAAAACGCACGCCCCACGCAATTTTCCTTCCTTATTGTGCTATCATTAAATTACGCAAGAAAGGTGTTAAATTACAACTGGAACAAAATAAAGAATGAAGGAAAGGGGATAAGATAATAAAGTGTCAGGATATTGGGAAGCATATTGTATACTGGTGGTTTTATTGTGGGCTGAGTGAATTGGGGGGGTAATCAAGAAACAATTATAGTTTGGTAAGTTGATCTTTATTTAAATATGTGTTCAATCTATCAGAAGAAAATATTTGGAATTGTTGGGATAATTTATTAAAATTTTTTTGAAACTTGGTATAGCAATAAAATATATTGATAATGATATTATAATTTGATGATTATATATTTCAATTATATGATGGGAAAAAATATGTCAACTTCAGATATTATATCACTTGCACAAACAATTGTTTTGGGTTTTACAGCAATAATTATAATTTGGTATACATATGAAACCAAGCGTATAAGAAAGGAAACAAAAAGGCAAAATATGTTGATATATTAACAAGTAGAATTGTTAAAAAGGTCTCAGCAAATTGAGGAGAAAAAAATAGAAAGTATTTTTGAACCAATTTTTAACTGTGGGCAAAGATAGGTTCCATTCAATGTAAAAACATAAAGTTTATGTTTACAAATGAAGGAAGAATGATTAAAATTTGCAAAATCGTTTCGAATAATAATTATTCAATAAAATTCAAACCAAAGGCTTTTATTAATAAAGGTCAAGAAGGTGGAATTGAAATTAGTTCTAAGCAGGAAAATTTTAACAGATATATCGAGTTTAAAATTTAATTTTTGAATGAAATAAATGAGAAAAGAAAAAAAATTTAAATATGATACTAGCAAAGGAGAGTTCGAAACAGAAAAGTCAGAATTGGTTAATAAGTAATTTATTTTGCACTAACTATTCATTTTATCAAAAACAAAGGTTTAGTTAATATTTTAACTTAGTTTAACAATTGGACTATTATTAATTTAAGGATAATCATGAGTTATCTAGATGAAGTGATTGAGAAATTAAAATT
>JALXCH010000281.1 GCA_026991005.1 Calditrichia bacterium
ACTCGTTCTGGTACAACTGGGTTTTGCCCAGTATTTCGGAAAAAATAAAGTTCAGTATAAAAATTTCCACTGGTATTATATTCAAAGCCAGCATTTTGATATCTATTTCTATCCGGGAGGGGAGAAGGCCGCGGAATTTGTGGCCGAAGTGGCTGAGAAAGCTTACCGCCAGCTCAAACGCGACTTTAATTACGAACTCACCAAGCGAGTGGTCATCATCGTTTACAAATCCCATAACGATTGGCAGCAAACGAATGTGGTGCTCAGCTACCTGGAAGAAGGGGTGGGCGGAGTTACCGAGCTTTACAAAAACCGGGTAGTGGTGCCTTTCGAAGGTTCCTATGCCCAGTTTCGGCACGTGGTGCATCACGAGCTGGTACATGCCGTTATTAACGACATGCTCTATGGCGGGAATATAAATTCCCTAATTATGGGGCAGGTGGCCCCTCTACCGCTATGGGCTAACGAAGGGCTGGCAGAGTTTGAATCGGTGGGCTGGGATACCCGCACCGATATGATTATCCGGGATGCAGTACTTACCGGGTACATCCCTCCGGTGCAGTATCTGGAATACATCCTGGCTTACCAGGGCGGAAATTCGGTGTACCGCTACATTGCTGAAACCTACGGTCGGGAGAAGATTTCCGAAATTTTGAACAAAGCCCACGGAAAAGTGCAGTTTCAGCAGGTGCTAAAATCGGCGCTGGGGCTGGATTACAAAGAACTCACCGAAAGGTGGCATCGTTACCTGCGGCGAAAATATTACCCGGAAGTGGCTGATCAACTGGTTCCTAAAGAATTTAGCGACCAGATGACTTTTCACGAGGATTGGAAGAACTATCTGAATGTTAGTCCCACAATTTCTCCCCAGGGCGATAAAATTGCCTACATTTCCGATAAATCCGGTTATCAGGATATTCGCCTTATTTCCTCCATCGATGGAAAAGAGATTAAAGTTCTGGTCAAAGGGCAGCGCTCGGAAAGTTTCGAGGAACTTCATTTTCTGCGTCCGGGGATGAGCTTTTCGCCGGATGGGAGTAAGCTGGCGTTTGCTGCCAAACGGGGCGGTTGGGATGCCATTTACATCGTGGATGTGGCTTCGGGGAAAATCGAAACGCACACCATGAATCTGGATGGCGCGTTTACCACTGCCTGGTCGCCGGATGGGGAGCGGATTGCATTTGTCGGGAATAAGGACGGGCAGAGCGATATTTACATCTTTAATCTGAAGACCGGAGAAGTGAAGCCGGTTACCAACGATGTGTTTACCGACGATCAACCATCCTGGTCACCGGATGGTAAAACCCTCGCCTTCGTTTCGGATCGGGATGATTACGGTGTCACGCGGGAAATTCCTCCAAATTTTAAAATTTACCATCATGATTACGAACAGCGAGATATCTACCTGATAAACCTGGAAACCGGAAAGTTAACCCGTATTACCAACACCCCCTGGGAAGAAGGATTTCCCATTTTCTCTCCCGACGGAAAGAAGCTAGCTTTCACCTCCGACGAAAACGGGATTTTTAACATTTATCTGGAAAACCTGGAGACGCGGGAATATTATCCCATCACTAATGTCATCTCCGGAATCTTTCAGATTAACTGGAATCGCGATGCCAGTAAACTGGTGTACACCACTTTTTACCACGGCGGATACGATGTGTATTTAATCAACGATCCGCTGGAGTTACAACCGGTTA
>JALXCH010000282.1 GCA_026991005.1 Calditrichia bacterium
ACTATAAGATGAGGAAATTCACTGTGATTTAAATTTTACCATTTATAACTTCAGGAATTTTTACTATATTTTTTCCGTTACGAATTCCGATAATACAATTTTAAAATAATAAAAGGAGCGTAAAATGGCAAAACGACGTATTGGCATATTAACCGGAGGTGGCGACTGTCCGGGACTGAATGCCGTAATTCGCGGGGTCACCAAAACGGCGGTCAATCGTTTTGGTATGGAAGTTATTGGATTTTACGATGGGTTTCAGGGATTAATTGAAAATCGCTTTACCTTTCTCACTTTCGAGAGTGTTTCTGGCATTTTAACGCAGGGAGGCACCATTCTGGGTACCAGCAACAAAGCCAACCCCTTCGAGCACATTGTTGTGGAAAATGGGAAAAAAGTGGTAAAAGATGTTTCGGATGAGTGCATGGAGCTGTACGACGATCTGGGATTGGATGCGTTGATTACCGTGGGTGGGGATGGTACCATGACCATTGCCGGAATGCTAGCAGAAAAAGGGGCTAATGTAGTGGGTGTTCCCAAAACCATCGATAAGGATTTGATGGAGACGGACACCACCTTTGGTTTTGACACGGCGCGGTCGGTAGCTACCGAAGCCATCGATCGTCTGCACACCACTGCCCAGAGCCATCATCGGGTGATGGTGGTGGAAGTGATGGGCCGCAATGCCGGCTGGCTGGCCCTGGAATCGGGTATTGCCGGAGGAGGCGACATTATTCTAATTCCCGAAATTCCCTACGATCTGGAACATGTCGTCAAAGTGGTGCGCCAGCGGAGCCGTTTCGGTAAACGATTTAGCATCGTGGTTATTTCCGAAGGGGCAATGCCGCAGGGAGGTCATCAGGTGGTGAAAAAAGTGGTGGAAGACAGCCCCGAAAAGATTCGGCTGGGAGGCATTGGCCAGGTACTGGCCAACCAGATAGAGGAAGCCACCGGAATCGAGTCCCGGGTAGCAATTTTAGGACACCTCCAGCGCGGCGGAACCCCCACTCCTCTGGACCGACTCCTGGCTACCCGATTTGCCGTAAAAGCGGTGGAACTGGTGGTGGAAAAGAAATTCAATCAAATGGTGGCAATTCAGGGTTCGGATATCGTCAGTGTTCCCATCGAAAAGGTGCAGGGGAAACAAAAGCTGGTACCACCGGATTCTCCGTTGATTCAGGTAGGCCTCTCGGTAGGTACCAGTTTTGGGGTGGATATGAGTTAACCTATTATTTACTCATTTTAGCTAAATCCCATGGGGGAAATACGCCTGAACGGTATTTTTACTCAGGAAAAGAGTTCTGCCCAAAAATGGTTCTCTGCCCATATTTATAGTTTACTTCCATCAGGTCCGGTTCCAATGGATTCCCGCCCGTACGCTCATCCTGTCCGTCCAAGGGAACCTGCGGAAAGGAATCCCCGGTTGAGCGTGATGGGCGCACGGGTCGAATCCTTTTCCAATAGAGAATATTTGGTACGGGTAGGATGCTTTGAGGATGAATGTGGTTATTGAATAAAAATTCTTCGTCCCACCTGCGGTGGAGACTCAGAACGACACTGCCCCGAATCTCCAGTATCTCGACTTTTCTTCCGGGGCAAAGGAGCCTTTCTGCTTATCCGGAGGATTACCCAATTTTAATAAATATGACCGTGTGCACTCAATTGAACAATTTTTCTAATCTCCTTATCTGAATCTCTGAAATTTTCAGGAAAATAGGAAATGTCAGGTTTTATACCGTTTAAGGATAGCTTTTCCGGCTTGATGAAACCTTCACAAAAAATTCCCGTATTGTTTCTACAACACGACAATATCAAGAAAATGGAGGACGATTATTGATGAACAGAAAAAAGTTACTATTCGTTCTTTTCGCTGTTATTCTTCTACGCATTGCTATTTTAATCATCTGGAAGCAGGATCCGGTATTTTACCTCTCTCCCAGAAATTTTAACGGGCGCGGATTATTAACTCAACCATTTTTATTCGACCTTCTATTGGTATTAATCCCGATTCTTGCTTATTTCACAAAAAATATCTCGATTTTCCTGAAACCTTCCTTTGAGTGGAAAACGTTGGTGAAAGCATTATTTATTTTAGCGGCACCCATTATTACTGGTTTGCTGCTGTGGCAATATGCCCAGAATTGGTATTTCCACTGGCAGTTGGATTCGGTGGTATTTTTCCGCTATGTACTGTATTTGTTCACCTTTCTGGCAATCCAGTGGATGTGGGACGATCTAAAAACGACGACACGCTTGGTAAAAGGCATTATTCTAATTCTGATTTTGGGCACTCTGGCAATAACCCAGGATTTGTTTACCAGTGCGGATGTTATGGTTACTCTGGTGGGATTATTTTCCAGCGTGGGAATAGCCACAGCAATTTTATCCCTTGGGTTGCGGCGAGATTTTGTTAACAATCCAGCGGGTACGTTCTGGGCCGTCGCATTGGTGGGGCTCCCGATTCACTTCCTGATTATCAGTGTGCGTTCAGATAGTTATTTTACCGTTTTTCTGCCTGTTCTGGGATTTTGGCTTGCTGCGCTGGCAGTGCGTAAAGAAAAACGAGCATGGGTTCGTATCGTTCAATATGGTCTTGTACCGTTCCTTGCGCTTCTTTTGAGTGTACTGCCCCCATTGTTGTTACCTCCCAAAACCGTTCACACAATGATGGAACGGAAAGCGCAACAATCCTTGCAAGAGGTTCAGGTGGGGAATATTACCGTGCGGTATGGAGATAAGCGTGTGAAAAAAATGGCGATGCAATTAGCGCGGGTAATCGAAGCGGCCAATACCGTCAGCAAACAATATTTTGGAATATCGCCCGAAGTGAACGAACTGGTGATTTACGGTTTTGCACCGGGTGGCTTTCACGGTGAATTTCCCCATCGAATTGTTGGGAATTTTATAAGCGAGCAGTATGTTCAGAATTGTGAAGATAGCCTTTTCTTGAACAACCAACTGTCGCCTCATTTTCCCGATCCGGTCAATGCCATATTACATGAATATTCCCACCTGTTTGGAATGGTACCTTACTGGAACTGGATTATGGGACCGGAGGAAGAAGGATGGGCAACCTATGCGGCCACCGTTCTCTCGAAATTGATTGCCGAGCAGTTTGGTGACAAAATCTGGCGCCCGGCGTATCCTTTTGCGAAGCAAGCGGAAAAGATTACTCGGCTCAATCTCTCCGGAAAAGCGGTGGTCTGGTCCCACCCGTATGAATTTGGTGGCTTCCAGCTCTGGTACAAATTTGCCCGGGATATGGGTGAGAGAGAGGTTTTCCGCAACCGGTGGAAATTAACCCGTCGGGATTTACCGGGTATTACGTTTATCCAGAGCATCCCGGAAGCTGCGTTAAATCTGGCAAAGGAATTCGGCATCGAGAAATTTCGCCAATACGGAGACCTTCCGCCCGTAAAATACGGGGAAGTTTATTCCCCGGACGATTTGTTAGTTCTGGCAAAAACTGCCGGAATTCCTGAAAAACGCATGTTACGATATTATTCCTTTATGAGTAAGAAAATGCTTTACCCTGCGGTACGCTTACCGGAATAAAATTGTAATTTCCAGTTTTCTGTACAATCGTTATTATGTTAGAAAAAACCAACAGGGAGCACCTTGCTCCCTGTTTTTATTCTGGTTAGTAAAGCTCAAATTACAGAGGACAAATTTGATTCGTGAATTTTCTTTCCCGACCCATCAAAAATTCTGATGATTAGAAAAGAAGGGGGAAATTTCTTCTTATTATTCACCAAGGAAGCTGTAAAATATTAAGCGGTTCATTAATCACGGGAGAGTAAAGAATAATCAATTGGCTTCCCTCTTTAAAAGCAACATGGTAATATCGTCGTACTGGGGAACTCCCCGGGAAAATTCCTGAAGTTCCTGAATAAGCGTGCGGGCAATGCTCTCCACCGGTTGGGTGTGGTGAGTTTGGAGAAAACGCAGCAACCGTTCATCTCCAAACTCTTCGTCCCGGGCATTTAACGATTCGTTCACACCATCGGTAAAACAAAATAAAAGATCGTTGGGGTCAAAATGGACTTCCCCCATTTCGTAAGGGAAATCCGGCATCATTCCCAGAATCAGGCCGCCTCGGGTGAGGGTTTCCACCTGTCCCCCGGCTCGCACCAAAAAAGGTGGATTGTGCCCGGCGTTTACATAGCGAAACCGATGGTTCCGCCAATTCAATATTCCCAGAAAAAAGGTAATGTATTTGTCCAGATCGGTGTTGTGGTAAATCAGGTTGTTGAGGCGCCCCACCAACTGCGGTAGAGGAATGCCGGTATCAATCAGTGTGCGCAACCCTGCCTGCAAATTGGCCATCAACAGGGCTGCCGGAACGCTTTTTCCCGAAACATCTCCAATGGCCAGAGCCACTTCATCTTCTGCTAAAGGGATGATATCAAAATAATCTCCGCCCACTTCACGGGAAGAAAGATTGGTGCCCCACACCTCGTAACCGGGAATTTCCGGGAGAGAACGGGGAAGGAGCATTGTTTGTATCTTTCGCGCTACCTGCAGTTCCTGCTCGATGCGCTGCTTTTCCAGCGTCTCCTGAAACAAACGGGCATTTTCCAGCGCCACAATGGCCTGGTTCACCAGGGTGGACAAAAATTCCAGATCTGCCGAAGTGTAATCCTGCCCATTGATTTTTTTTCCCAGTAGAATCACACCAATCATTTTGTTTTGAGAGCGCAAAGGAATAATCACCTGAACATCGAGCTTCTTCAGTTTGCTTCGCAGCGTGGAATGGGTGATTTGCTCCGTAGGGAGCGCGGTCATCTCTTCCTTTAAATTTTCCAGCAGGGGGAGAAGGGACTCGATGGCATCTCGATTGAAACCGAGCGTATCAATGCCGCTGAAGTAGTGATCCTGAAAAAAAACCATGGCAACATGATTCACCACCATCTGTCCCATCAAAGTGTAGGTAAGCAGCTTCTTGATTTTATCAATCTCAAAGGTGGCGGTAAATCCCTGGTTAATATCAAATAACGTTTTCAACTGCTGAATGCGCTGATCCAGCTCGCGGTTGATGCTGCGAATTTCTTCCACCTTCAGCGCGTTAGAAATGGCCGTGGAGGCAATATTCGCCAGCGAGGTCAGGAATTTGTGTTCTTCCGGACTGAATGGCTTGCGATTCAATTTATTGCCAAAGAACAATGCCCCCAGTAGCTGGTTCTGGGATTTTAGCGGAACGTAAATGGGAAGTTTGTAGGCTTTACGAAACTGATGAAAAGAATGAAAAGTACCCTGCTCATCTGCATTTTCAATTTCAAAATGCGGGGCTGAGGGAAGCTCTTCCGCCGGAAATGAGAGGGACTCTTTTTGCAGGGAAATCCCTTTGCTGTGTTTGGCGATGAATTGTTCCCCCTGTTTCAGGAAGATTACACCCCGCCCAATCATGAGCCGTCCCATGGGAATAAGCAGAAGCTGGTTTAAAATATTCTCTAGTTCCAGACTGGCGTTTAGAATTTGGCTAATTTCAAAAATAGAAGCCAGTTCCAGCATCCGTTCGTTAATCTGCTGTACATCCCTGGTACCATATTTGTTGGAAAGATAATTCAGTAGTTCGGTCATGGTTACGCCTGTTTTTAAGAGGTGACTAAAAAACGGGTTACAATAAATATTGGTGAAATGAAAAGTGGAGTTAAACCACCTTTTCCTGTGCTTTGCGGAGATATTTCGTCATAATAACTTCATTTCGTTTGCCGGGGTTGATGGAAAAATCCACTTTATCCATCAGGGTACGAATCAGATAAAGCCCCAGCCCACCCCGGCGCATCTGTTTAAAATACTGTTCCATCCGGGGTGGTTTAATCTCCTGGGGATTAAATCCCTTGCCCCGATCAATGACGCTAATCTGAATGCGATCCGGGTAAGCAGTGGCTTCGATGAGAATGAATTCCTTATCGCGTTCTTTCTCCCCATAAGCGTGGCGGAGCACGTTGGTGGCGGCTTCGTCCACAGCCAGTTCAATATTCCCGATTTCTTCTTCATCGAAACCGATATTCGCGGCAATTTTCCCCACAAAATCCCGGATGATTTCCAGATTCGCACTTTCCAGAGGAAGTTTAAGCCGGTATTTATGACTGCGCTTTTTGCTTCTAATGGTCATGATTTTCCCTGTGGTATTCACAATGGATTACGATTGGTTAAATTTTTTCAAGGCTTCCTCTTCGCTGGAATAAAATTCGTACAGGCTGGGAAAGCCTAACAGATCGAAAACCTTAAATACTTTGGGGGAGGCGCAACAAATTTTCAAATCCCCTCCGTTTTCTCGAATTTCTTCGATGACCCCCATGAATACCCCCAGACCTGCGGAACTGATGTACTGTAACCCATCCAGATTAACAATAATCTTGTAGCGCTTTTCCGAAAGTAGTTTTTGTAACGCATTCTCGAATTCGGGTGCGGTGTGGGCATCTAAAAATCCCTGTAAATTCAGGGAACTGACTTCATCTATATCCCGCCGCGAAATTTCAAAATTTTCCATTCGACCTCCTGCTTATTCTTATATGTTTACGTGGTTTTCTTCAAAAAGTTATACTAAATTAACATTTTCCAGCATTAATGGCCAATGAAATATAAAAATACCTATTTAGTCAATTTTCGCCATAAATTTTCCCTGAAAAACTTAAAATATCGCACTATCACTCACAATTCTATTTTCCCATACTCCTTTCTGATGCCAATAGCCTCTACAAAATCTATTCAACATACTTACGCCATACCTGAAATCATGTCCCAGAGGGATGGCTTGCCAGACAAGGTGAAAATCCTGATGATTAAATCCCACAAACTAACAGGGATGTTAGTGAATTAGGCGGGATAATCCCGAGAGTAAACAGGAATGTTTGCGCATTTCGTCGGGATCATCCCGAAAGCAAACAAGGGTGTTTGCACTTTAGTTGGGATATGCCCCATGCCAGAAAAATCATTTCTCTGGGTCTTTCCCCTCGCAGTTGCTCACAGAGCCTGTATTCCACTCGTCCCGTAGGGAACCGTTCGGTCAGAGTCCTATGGACAGGATGCTGCGCACGGGCAGGATTCTGCGGATGGACATAATCGCTACCCAATTTTGTCTTTCAGGACTTTTGTGATTCAGTAATTTCTCTGATTTCAGTTGTTCCTGTGGTTTCTGTGTCTTCTGTGAGTCAGTAGTTCAGTCTCTTCTGCGGTTCTAAAACACCCGCAGGATGAGGAATCCATAGGAATTAAGATGAAGCTGCTCCGCCCGAAAATGGTGAATTCCCGGACCCAGCTCCACATCGCCAAACACGTAGTTTAATCCCTGGAAATCTGCCCGGGAGAGGGAAAAATCCTGGGATTGGGAAGAAAAATTAATCAGCACCAGAAACCGATGTTCCCCCGCCTGACGAAGATAAGCCAGCACCTGATTGCTACCGGCTACGGACAAAAATTCAAGCTCCCCGGTGGTAAAAGCGCGATATTTCTTGCGTAAATGAGTCAGACGGCGGTAAAAGCGAAAGAGGGAATTTCCCACTTCCTCCCAGGGCATGGCACCGCGCATCTTTTTTGCTCCCATCTCCTGCCCGTAATAAATCAGCGGCATCCCGGGAAGAGTAAAGAGCAGAGTAGCGGCGGCGCGGGTAGCCGGTTCCCCAAATTCAGCAATAAAGCGCGGAAGATCCTGATTCTCCAGATAGCGCAAATCTACCGTGGAAGCCGGATAATTGAGGCGGGTTTTCTGCAAACCAAAGCGCAGGGCAGCTACCGATTTTTTCCCGCGAAATACGTCCAGCACGTTGCCGTAAAAATCGGTATCGTAACTCATGTCGAATTCCCAGCGGTGGTAGGCAGGATCCCGTGGAAGCACTTCATCAATGAGTAAAATCCGGGGATTCCAGCTTTTCACCTGTCTCCGGAAATCCTTCCAGAAATCATGGGGAACACCCCAGGCGGCATCGCAGCGAAAGCCATCCACCCCGTGCTGGGCCCAGAATTTCGCCACCTGCAAAATATAGTGGCGTACATTGGGATTGCCGTAATTCAGATTGGGCAATTGATCCCAGTCGTTGTGGTAAGCGTAGCGATGATTGCCGAGCCACACATACCAGTTCCGAAACAACGATTGGGGATTCCACCAGGCGGAAAGGAAAAAGGGATGCTGGTCGGAACTGTGGTTTGCCACAAAATCGAAAATCAGTTTCATTCCCCGGCGATGGAGCCGCTGTACCAGCGTGTCGAAATCCGCCAGCGTACCGTAATCCGGTTCCACGGCAAAATAATTCACCGGGGTGTAACCGTGGGGCGTCACGCTTTCCATGATGGGCATCAACCAGAGGGCGGTAACCCCCAGCTCCTGGAAATAATCCAGTTGCTCGGCAATCTGGCGTAAGGTGGCGGTGCGGGTGGAATCTTTCCCAAAACGGCGTAAGTAAATCTGGTAAGTAATTGCCTGGCGTGCCCAGCCCGGTGCCTGGGTAAAATCCACGATGTGCAGGGCACCATGCCCCTCGTTCTTCAATAAAAATGGTTGTGGAGGATAGGCGACAGCTGCGCTTTCGGCGATGGCGTACACAAAATCGTTCCCTTCCCGGGTGGATGGCCACCACGGCTGCTCCACCTCCAATTTGTGCACCACGGTGTTGTTCCCGTCCGCCACCCAGGTGAATGGGCGCCGGGGCAACACCCGGGTGAGAATGCCCTCTCGCGTTAGCCGAAACTCCCAGCGAAGCGGTATGCGGAAAAACGGCGGAACGGTGAGCACGGAATTTACCCCTTCCCAGCCATCCTCTACCTGCAGGGGATTGGCGGGATCGGGAATCCATTGCTGGCGGTTAATCACAAATTTGTACTCGTACTGCCCCGGTGGTAAAAGTTTCTCCAGCTCCCAGATGCCATCGCCATCGGCATCGGTGAGCAAATCCACCTGGCTCTGCCAGCGGTTAAATTCACCGGCAACGGCTACTTCCTGCACTGGCTGCGGCAGCGAGAGCGATTTTACATTTAGACGAAAATGAGCGGCGGTTCTGGGAAACGTCCGGCAGTGCACCCACACCGTATCGGCAACCGGCGGGTGCTTTCCATCGGAAAGCTGTAAGCGCACGGGATAATCTCCCACCGCGGAACAGACCACTTTCGGGAAGAGGGTATCTCTTCGGGTTACAAAACGGAGTTGCCCGGAGCGCGTAACCGGTTCCCAGCGAATCTCCTGAATCTCATCCAGATCCGGGTCGTAACTGCGCCCGCCGTTGAGCGCCACCGGTTCCCCGGGACGGCAGAATACATCGTAACCTGCTTCGGCAACGGGTGGAAGGTTTTTCACATCCACGTAGAAAATTAGTTTCTGCTCCCGGGTGGAATGCCGCTTTACATCATGCAAGCGCACGGTTAAAAGATGAATCCCCTCGTTTAAATGCCCCACATCCGCCCAGGCAATTTTCTTCTTACGGGAATATTTCAGTTTTACCGGAACGCCATCGATGGTGCAAGAGCTGCGCCGGGTATCGAGTTTATCCGTCCGGTTACCGGGTAAGAAGCGAATCTGCAAGCGAAAAGGAAATCGGGTGATTCGCTCGCCCGGTTGAGGAACCAGCCACTGCATGTGCGGCTTTTCCGGCGGATCCAGGTAAAGCAGGGAATTGCTGTTCTCGCCCCCAAAATAAGGATTGGCGGGATCGCGGAGGTACCGTTTACCATCCACCAGAAAACGGTACTGGTATTCCCCGTAAGGAAGCACCTTCTCCACCCACCAGAGGCTGTCCCGTGCAGCAAAGTGGAGGGAATCCGCAGCGGCATCCCAGTGGTTAAAGCTGCCTACCAGGGTAATGCTCTGCGCCGGATGTGGCCATCTTAACTCGAAACGAACGCGCAGGGAATCCGTACCGGGCACAGGTACCACGGAAGGTTGTGCCCGCACCGGTTGCTTATTCACAAAAAATGAAATAAAAAATAAAAAGGCGAGCAGAATGCTTTGGTATCGAAATCTCATAAAAATTGGGAATTCAGTCAATTGCGCCACAGATGTTTATCCTGCAAAAATAAAAGGAGTTGAATACTGGTCTGAAAATTTTACCCGCCACACCGGGGGCCTATCTTTTCGATTAAGGTTTGTACATCACCCATTACAGAAATCGATTCATTAAACCGGATTTAACTTTCTCCCATCTTCTTTAACCCCACCACCCGGAACTTTAAAATTCTGGCCAATGGTGTGGGCTCCCGGCACTTACCGAATGTACATGGCATCGCCGTAGCTATAGAAGCGGTAGCGTTCCTCAATGGCAATTTTGTACGCTTTTTTCATCAGTTCCAGACTGCTGAATGCGGCAACCAGCATGAGCAAAGTAGAACCGGGCAGGTGGAAGTTGGTAATGAGCTGATCGACAATTTTGAAGCGATAGGGCGGATAGATAAACTTGTCCGTCCAGCCGCGAGCGGGACGCAAATTTCCGTTGCGGTCGGCTACGGTTTCCAGCACGCGCACAGCGGTGGTACCCACGGCAATAATCTTTCCACCTTCCTCCCGCGCTTTATTAATGATGCTGGCAGCTTCGGAGGAAACTTCGTAGTACTCCGCATCCATCTGATGCCGCCCGATATCATCCACCTGCACGGGACGGAAAGTACCCAGCCCCACATGCAGGGTTACACTGGCCAGCTTTACCCCCTTAAGCCGAATCCGTTTGAGGAGTGTTTCCGTAAAATGCAAACCCGCCGTGGGTGCCGCTACCGCACCGGGTTTACGGGCAAAAACGGTCTGGTAATACAGGCGATCGATCTCTTCCGGTGGCCGTTTAATGTAAGGAGGCAACGGGGTTTGCCCGATTCGTTCGATGTTTTCAAAAAAATCCCCATTGCAATTGAACTCCACCACCCGACCTCCGGAGAGGGTGTTGTCCACCACATCGCAGGTGATCCCGTGGTCGAAAATTATTTTGTTGCCGATGCGCACCTTCCGGGCGGGTTTAACCAGCACCTCCCAGGTATTGCCTTCCAGATTGCGCAGCAGAAAAATTTCCACCCGGGCACCGGTTTTGTCCTTCTTGCCAATTAATCGGGCAGGAAATACCTGGGTATCGTTCAACACCAGGCAGTCGTTTTCGTGCAGATATTCGGTAATGTCTCGAAAAATACGGTGGGTGATTTCTCCAGTTTCCCGATCCACCACCATCATGCGGCAGCTATCCCGTTCTTCCAGGGGATATTGAGCGATGAGTTCTTCAGGAAGTTCGTACTGAAAATCGCTTAATCGATATTTGACCCCATCGATTGCGTCAAAATAATCGTTCCTGGATTCCATGTTGTCTCATTGTGTAATTAAAATGTTCGTAGGCCAGGCGCGTTGCCACCCTTCCCCGGGGGGTGCGCTTAATTAGGCCTTCTTGAATTAGAAAAGGTTCGTACACTTCTTCGATGGTATCGCTTTCTTCGCCCACTGCCACGGCAATGGTATTTAAACCTACGGGTCCTCCATTATATTTTTCGATGATGGTACGAATGATGCGTTTGTCCATCTCATCCAGCCCCAGCTCATCCACTTCCAGTAATTTCAGGCTCTGATCGGCAATTTCGCGGGTAATTTTGCCCTCCGCTTTCACCTGGGCATAATCCCGGGTACGGCGCAACAGACGATTGGCGATGCGCGGAGTGCCCCGGGAACGACGGGCCAGCTCAAAAGCACCATCTTCGGAAATCTCGACCCCCATAATTCGGGCCGAGCGTAAAATGATTTTCTGTAAATCTTCGGGACGGTAGTAATCCAGCCGGGCAATGACTCCGAACCGGGCACGCATGGGGGAAGTAAGCAAGCCGGCGCGGGTGGTGGCACCAATGAGCGTGAAGCGCGGTAACTGAATCTGAATACTGCGCGCATTCGGTCCCCGATCAATCACAATATCCAGGGTAAAATCTTCCATAGCCGAATAGAGATACTCTTCCACCACATTGTTCAGGCGGTGAATTTCGTCGATGAAGAGGACATCGTTTTCCTTCAGATTGGTGAGCAATCCGGCCAGATCGCCTGCTTTATCCAGCACAGGACCCGAGGTGGTTTTAATATCTACCCCTAGCTCATTGGCAATGATGTGTGCCAGGGTGGTCTTTCCCAATCCCGGTGGGCCATACAAAAGCACATGGTCTAAGGCTTCGCCCCGTTGCCGCGCCGCCTGAATGTAAATGCGCAGGTTCTCCTTGACCTTCTCCTGCCCCACAAAATGCTCCAGCGTTACCGGCCGCAGGCTTATGTCAAACTCCTGATCCTCACTCAAGGGTCGGGGACTGATGATATCTCGGTCGCTCATGTTCTTCTTAATACTCAATTCACATTCATTTAATATAATACCATTTTAGTACGATTTCTATGAATTTGTGAAGTCGGCAAATTATCGTGTTACTTCCAGGCTTCCTTCAACGCCTGCTTTACCACCTCTTCCACTGGCAATTCTGCACCCCCGGCCTGCAGAACTTTCTGTACCGCTCGCTTTGCTTCTTCCTGCTTGTAACCGAGGGTAATTAGCGCCAGCACGGCCTCCCCAAATACCTGGTGCTGTTCCGGGGAAATCTGTACCGCTTCGGGAAATTCCTCCACCGCCTCGGCTTTTACTTTCTCCTTCAGCTCCAATATCACCCGCTGGGCGGTTTTTTTGCCCACCCCGGGGATGCGGGTTAGCGATTTGAAATCGCCCATAGCGATGGCCTGCACCAGTTCCGGAACACTCAATCCCGAAAGGATGGTGACGGCCAGCCGCGGACCAACGCCACTTACATTGATGAGCAGGCGGAACATATCCCGCTCCTCAGCATCGAAAAATCCGTATAATTGCAACAGATCTTCCCGCACATGAAGATGGGTGAGCAGGGTTACTTCTTCCCCCTTCCCTCCGATTTTGCGAGAAGTGTTCAGGCTAATAACCACACCTATTCCCAGATTTCCCGCTTCAATCAGGCAATAGGTGGGCGATTTTTCCAGTATAATTCCGCGAATCTGGTCAATCATTTTCTTTCGTTTATTTGAATTGAATTTGCCGTGTTGTTACACCGTAAAATTATTTTTCGGATTCACCGGTAGTAGCACTGTGCATCAGATTCCGAAAGCGCAGTCGGTGGTAATGGCACAGTGCCACGGAAAGGGCATCGGCTGCGTCTACGGGCTGAGGCGTTTCGGAAAGATGGAGGATGTTTTTCACCATCGCCTGAATTTGCACTTTAGATGCGTTTCCGTTGCCCACGACGGACATTTTTACCTCGCGTGGGGAATACTCGGCCACGGGAATATGGTTTTGTGCGGCGGCCAGCATGGCTGCTGCCCGGGCATGTGCCATCACGATAGCTGTGCGCTGGTTCTGATGGTAAAAAACTTCTTCAAGCGCACAGTAATCCGGCTGGTACTCCTGAATAATCTGATTAATTCCCTGATTGATGGCGAGCAATTTCTCCGAAAACGAGGCGCCGCGCGGGGCGCGTATTCCTCCAAAGACCAGATTTTCTACCTGTTTCCCGGTAACCCGAATCACCCCATACCCGGTGACGCTGAGTCCCGGATCAATTCCCAGAATTTTCAATCACGCAACCAATGTTTAATTCCTGTAATCGACCTCCCCCAAACCCCGGTTTACTGAACGCGCTCCATGATTTCTTCGTCGATATCGAAATTGGCAAACACGTTCTGCACGTCGTCGCTTTCTTCCAGGGCATTCATCAACTTCAGCATCTGCTCTGCCTGTTTACCTTCCAGCTTCACGGTGTTCTGGGGAATCATGGTCATCTCTGCGTTCTGGACTTCGATACCCGCTTCTTCCAGAGCCGAACGGACTTTGTAGAGGTCTTCGAATTTGGTGTAAATCTCGTAGTATTCATCTTCCACCTTAAAATCGTCAGCACCGGCATCGATGGCGGTGAGCATAAGCTCTTCCTCATCGTAATTTTCGCGTTTTACCCGGATGAGCCCTTTTTTCTCGAACACCCAGCTTACACTGCCTGTTTCTCCCAGATTTCCCCCATATTTGTTGAGCAGATGGCGCACTTCGGAAACCGTCCGTTTGCGGTTATCCGTGGTGGCAATGATGTAAAGTGCCACGCCGCCGGGTCCGTATCCCTCAAATGCGACTTCCTCGTAAACCACACCGGGCAGCTCACCGGTTCCTTTGCGGATGGCATTCTCGATGTTCTTCATGGGCATGTTGGCGGCTTTGGCGTTTTGAACCGCAGTGCGCAAACGGGGATTGCTCTCGATGTCCCCTCCGCCCATGCGGGCAGCTATGGTAATTTCTTTAATTAATTTGGTGAATAATTTTCCGCGTAATGCGTCCTGGCGTTCCTTACGAAATCGGATATTGGCCCATTTGGAATGTCCGGACATCGAAACCTCCAATTATTGTTTCATTACTTAATTTTCGGGTGGATTGGGTTCGGAATCTGAATTTGGGGCGATGGTTGTGGGATTGCTAAACACCTTCGTTTTCACGATCCAGGCGTTGGGGTAACCCATGGAACGAATGATATCCCGATAGCGCTCGGCTTCTTCCCGGGTTTTGAAATCACCCACCCGCACTTTGTAATACGGAGAATCAAATTCCAGATAACAGTGCAAGTTCAATTCAGCAAACTGCTCTTCGGCAATGGATTTTGCCTGGTTGGCATTTTCCAGATTTTTGGTGGAAAGAATTTGAATCCGGAAACCGTCAATTTTCCGGTTTGCGGAAGGAAGAGGATTTTCCTGCTCGCGGGGGGTGGAAACCGGTGTTTCCGGAGTAACAGCAACATTTTCGGCTGGGAAGGTAATGTCATCATCGTTCAGCGTAAGGGGATCGAAGCTCTCGTCCATTCCGTTATTCTCTTCCACAACCGGTTTAGGTTGAGGTGGTGGTGTCGGTGGTTTTTTCGCGGTACCGGCACAACCAAGCAATCCCAGAAACACCCCTGCTATCAGCAGATTTCTCCCAATATTCTTCATGAAATGACCCCATTCTCGATTCCAACCGAAACTAATGAAAAATGGGTGAGTTTTCAAGAGAAATATTATCCCACCACGCGAGAGGCTACGTTTGGGAAAAAAAGGATTAAACAGGGACCTAGGGTCGTGATCAGTCCCGCAGGCGCCACACCATAAAACGGTACTATCCGGAAATTGAGATGGAGACAATCCCTTCTCCGAATTTCATTAATATGCTGTTGAAAAGAACTAATAATTCGGAATTCCGTACAGGCAATCTTCTGAGACATGCAGTGAAATAAAAAGATTTATTCAGGCTTTTCTCGATTTATCTTTTTATATTATTTTTTAACCAAGAATTGATTATCTGGGACAACTAATAAAAAAACAACCGGAGAGCAATCAATGACCACAACGGAAATCAAACGATTACAGGAAAAAATTGAGGAATATCGAGAAGAACTGTTTAACCTGATCCAGCGCCTGATTCAAATCCGTAGTTACAGCGGAGAGGAGCAAGAAATTGTGGAATTTATTCTGGGCAAGATGCGGGAATACGGTTTCGATGAGGCGTTTGCCGATGGACTGGGAAATGCAGTGGGTCGCATTGGAAACGGACCGGTGAAAATTTTGTTCGATGCCCACATCGACACGGTGAAAGTAACGGAAGGGGAAAACTGGACGTATCCCCCGTTTGAAGGAAAAATTGTGAACGGCAAAATTTACGGCCGTGGTGCGGTGGACGAGAAACCTGCCATGGCGGGTTACCTGATTGCCGGGAAAGTGCTGAAGGAAGTGTACGGCGAGCAGCCGCTTCCCTTCACCCTGTACGTGGTAGGCTCGGTGCTGGAAGAGGACTGCGACGGCTATCCCCTGCTCCATCTCATCGAAAAAGGAGGCATCCGACCGGATTACGTGCTGCTGGGGGAACCCACCGATCTGCGAGTGTACCGGGGTCAGAGGGGACGCATGGAGGTGGAGATTGCCACCCACGGGAAATCCGCTCACGGGGCGCATAATCAGCAGGGAATCAACGCTATTTACAAAATGGCACGAATCGTTTCGGAAATCGAGCGTCTGGATGCCCAGCTCCCGCCGGTGGATCCGCTGGGGAAAGGTTCCATCACCGTCAGCGACATCAGCAGCAAGGCACCCTCGCTGTGCTCCGTACCGGATTACTGCCGCATCCACATCGACCGCCGGTTGACGGTGGGAGAGGATCAGGACACGGTGCTGCAGCAGTTGCAGGAGATTGCCCGAAAATTGGAAGTTGAGGCAGATATTCAAATTCCCCTTTACCGGGGAAAAAGCTGGAAGGGTACGGAATTTCAGCAGGAGGCTTACTTTCCCACCTGGATACTGGAAGAAACTCATCCCCTGGTACAGGCGGGATTGGCCGCTGCAGCGGAAGTGCTGGAACAAAAACCGGAAAGCGGGGTGTGGAGCTTCTCCACCAACGGAGTGGCTACGGCAGGCCGCTTGGGCATCCCCACCATCGGATTCGCCCCGGGGAAGGAGGAACTCTCCCATTCCGACCGGGAGGAGTTGGTGCTGGAAGACTTACTGAAAGCAACGCAGTTTTATGCGCTGTTTCCGTTTAAACTGGTGAATAAAAATTAACCTTTTGACAGGATGAACAGGATAAACGGGATGACAAAAAATTAAGAAGTTCGATAACCTATTCATGTTCTTTACAATACGCTTTCCCCCGTAACCGTTGCCAAAAGCCCAATGGTTTACCACAGGTGATGCATAATCCCTCCTGGCGGCGACGTTCTCGTTCTATTTCTTGTTCCAGACTCTTCTTTTTTTTCTGTAATTGCGAAATTTTTGCATGTTCTTCTTTTGTAATCCAAAATGACAATAAAGGCATTTTCCACAGGCGGACGGTCTTATCACCGCTCCCGGAGACGATGAAACGCCCATCCGGGCTGAAGGCAACGCTATAAACCGAGCCTTTATGTCCTCGCCTGTCAAAGTATTGCATTGGAGAGCATTCATACAAACTTTCAGTATGTTAAAAGCGTTATCGTGTTTATTATGGACTTCTGTGTACAGCAATTTTTGATCCTCTAATAATTTACGTTTCGTTTCCTGCTCAACTTATTGATGTCTGCAACATATTTGTTATACATTAGATGATTATGATATGAAAAACTGGGTACCAAAACAAGCGGATACGTTGCCACAATATCCCCCTCAAATTAAAATAATTTACTTTAACAATATTTTATAAAAACATTTCAACCCCAAATTTCGTTGGCTGGGGGCAATTCCCAATTTTTTCGCTATGCCCGGAATTATTTTTAATAAATTATAGAAATTTATTTCCAAGTGTTATTCAATATACCACTTCAATATACCACCATCGGATTCGCCCTGGGAAAGGAGGAACTCTCCCACTCTTATCGGGAAGAACTGCTATTGGAGGATTCATTGAAAGGTAGGTGGAATTAGCATTCCTGAACCAGACTCCCTATCATTTCTTCCCTCCTGCACCAAGGATTGAGTGAATTTGGAAACTTTTTCACAAATATCGGGTAACATTTGATAAAATGAATGAAGGAGGCATCGTTCATGGAAAAAATGAATCATGAGCAAAAAAATAGTTATCTATTCATCACCCTGGTGCAACAGTATCAGATGCAGGCCTGGATCAGTCTGGGTAAGCTGAAGAACCCTTCAACCGATAAAATTGAACGCAATCTGGATCTGGCGAAATTAAGCATCGACATGCTGGATATGTTAAAGGAGAAAACACGGGGGAACTTAACCGCAGAAGAAGAACGCATGCTCACCCAAACGCTGACGGATTTAAAACTGAATTATGTAGATGAATACGAAAAAGAGCGGAAATCTCAACAAAAGCAAACCGAAGAAACCGGAGGACAACCACAACCTACTGAGGCTTCTTCGGAAAGCAGCGAAAAATCATCGTAAATGAGCTGCAAATTTAAAACGGTTATTTTACCACCAAAATATTATTCAGTAAAAAATACATCATAAACATAGGGGATGCTAAAAGCTTCCCCTATTTTCTATCTGGTATGCAAAAAATTCCTGGGCAGTTTTTCGTGTGTCCGATTAATTTTATGAATGAGTGGATAAATAAAAGTTCATTTTTTTCCTGAAAATCTCTGCAACGTTGGAGAGATTCTTTGCCCTGCTTTTAGCGTGGTTCAAAATGGCAGAACTACCATCCGCTCTGTTATCCTGAACCCCATCGTAGGCAAGAACCCACCCGTTGCGGAGAGATGGGATTCTAAAGCGTTGCATCCTTTTGGATAGCCCATATTTTGGAAATATCCGAAAGGGTCCCGTTCCCAATGGAAGCCTCCAAGGGAGTGCCCAGAGGAGTCTCCAAAGGAGTTTGGGATGGGAAAAATTGTTTTCCAATACAAAAAATTTTTTTCCATAGAGACAATTGAAAAACGAGAACATGTCGAAAAATAATAACGGAACATCTCGTTTACCCCGTCCCTTCCGGGACGGGGAAATTTTGTTGTGGTCATTAATTCCCACAAATGGAAGAGGCTGTGTAAAAACGAAAATCAAAATTATATTTTAACAATATCATGCATATTGCCACTCATAATATTTGTTTAAAACCAAAGATATACTCGGATACCGATCCTGTGGGAGAAAGTTTTGTATTATTCACTAAATTAAGTATTTCTCTACGGACCCTATAATTCCTGTATTAATATATCAATGCATATATTTTTTTGTATTTTTGTATTTCAAAATAATATTTTCAGAATGCTGCATCCTTTTGTGTTGTCATAGCCACGAGCTTTTAGCTCGTGGATCACTGAATCCCTTCTACTATAATCAGGCTTTATCCTAAAATTGGGCTAAAGCCCAATTTGTAGTTTGGGCCTTAAGTTCCCCGAGCTGCAAGCTCGGGGCTATATTTTACTTTGAATGACAATGAATAAATATTCCATTGAAATTGCATTTTTTCACAGCCTCTGGAATTTGTGGGCTAGTGGCAGGCCGTCCCTGTCGGGACGGCTGTCTTGTGTTTTACGTTCCCTTAATTCATGGAATCCTTGGTATTTTCTGGCAGGGAACATCTCACGATATGGTTAAAATGTACTGTGATTTTTTTCGCTGCGTACGTTGCGCTCGCTGCGGTTAATTTCTTTGCATTTGGACATTCAAAAACCTTTGCGCTTTTTGCGCCTCCGTTGCGCTCTTTGCGGTTAAATAAGATTAACCGCAGAGAACGCAGAGAATGCGCAAAGGACGCAATGAAAAAAGAAATTCTAAATAACAAATCACAAAAAATGGCCAAGTTCAGAGATAGCGCAAGTAGTCCAATAATTTATTTAATCAGATTGTTTTTTCTTCGCGCTTCCGTTGCGCACTTTGCGGTTAAATAAGATTAATCACATTTTCAGAGAATCTTCGCTCCGCTCACGCAACGCTCATAATAACACGGCTTGAAATATCTTCGGTGTTTTCTGTGTTTTCTGTGTCTTCTGTGGTTTTAATTAAACTGCGCATTCAGAAAAGGAATATCCCATTCACCCCGTCCCTTCCGGGACGTGTAACTTTTGGTGTGGGTATTCATTCCCACAAATTCAGAGGCTGTGTAAAAACGCAAAGTCAAGAGGAGGATAAAAAAGTTTTGATAAAATCAAAAATAGCATGCATAACATCTTAATTTTTATTACATTACAAATAAAATCCGAGGCTCCATGCACTACATTGAACCCTCCAACAGAGACCAATTTATATTCCTGAATACTCTGGATGATTTGGTTCCAAAGAAACACTTTGTTCGCCTGATAGACCTTGCTGTTGATAAGATAGTGTCGTCCAATCCAGAGCAATTTGCCCATAAAGGCAAAGAGAATAAAGGGCGCAAAGCGTATAGTCCGGCTACCATGCTCA
>JALXCH010000283.1 GCA_026991005.1 Calditrichia bacterium
AAATATTACATAAAAGAATCCGATTGGAGTAAACCTGAATATCTGCAACAATTAAAAGTTGAAATTGCAAATAAGAAAAAATGTTTAATAGGGAAAACAGCACATAATATTATTTTTACTAAAATTTACATCCTTCTTGGGCAGAGTGTTGAGATTCTTCGCCCTGCTAACGCAGAGCTCAGAATGACTTTTGGCTGTAATGGTTGTGTGAACAAACAAAAGAAAATTCGTTCATTTCATTCGCACCACTGATGTATTGAATTAAATACTTCACTGCTTCTCTGTTTCGGTATTCAACCTCTCCCGGTGTGTTCTACAAAACAAATTCCGATACAATCTCCCGGGCTTTTCTCTGGAGTTTTAAAGCAAAGGGATCGCCAGTCGCTATTTTTTCTTCTAAAATTTGTAAAAGATCGTAGTAGCGCTGCCAGCTTCTCTGCTCTTTTTCCAGTTGTTTTTTCATGGGCGAAGGCTCTCCGCTAATAAATTTTATGCTCCGGGACAACCGTTTCACCCCAATTTGTAAAAATGTGTCCGCTTCTTCTGGGGAACCACTCCGGCTCAGTTCCAGGCCCTTTAATAAGAAGCGCAACATCACCACAGTTACCGGAAAGTCCGAAATGAAACTTCCGGTAAAAGGATCCAGTTCCTCCTTAATTGCTTCAAAGTCTTCCGCAATGATTCTGGCGTAAGCGCTAAAATAAAGCATACGCTGGTAATCCCCGATGATTTTGCCCAATTCGGCAGCCTGCATGGCTTCCCGAGCAAACAATTCTTTATCGTGCCGCATAATTAATCCGGGGCGATGGACATACCGCAACAACGGTTCATCCTGATTGAACACACTTAAAATAAAAGCCTGGTCTTCTGCCCGCCCAATAAAGGAAGGGGTAAAAGGACGGTAATCGAACAGGGATTTTACCAGAATCCCATTGGTTCCTCCGGTGACATGAATGCGCTGTAAACAGTAGGAGCGACCGTCTAAATCCGGTTGATTGTAACGCTGCATCATTTCCACCCGGGTGGAAAGGGCCTGTGGTAACTTGCTAAAAAAGATGAACTCGTCGGCGCTCCGTGGCTCCCGGGCACATGGCACATCCGGGGTAAACAGCGACGTTTCAATATCGGTGGCATTCACCAGCGCACCGGCGATCATTCCCAGATGCAGGGAACGATCTTTAAAATCCCTGCCCTGTGCACCCCACAAATCCGTTTTAAACAGCTCCAGCGCAGAATAGCCGGTTTCTGCCACCAACTTTTCCTGGGGGAAAACCTGATCCAGATCGATTTTGAATGTAGCTTCGATTTGTGGATCGATTAACACGTGCCAGAAAGCAGCCACAGCTTTTAAAAAGGTGTAATGTCGGCCATATTCCCCATCCGTACCCAGAACCGAAAAATCTTCCCGGGCCGCCTCACCGGTCCAGTAGTGTCTGGCTGCCGGTTGCAGAATGTGTTCAATAATCCTGTGGCAATCCGCTTCGGTCATTAAATGAATTTGCAGATTTTTAAATGCTCCCCGTTTGCGAATCAAATTGCGCACGTAGGGCCGGGCTAATTGATGCAAATAGGTGTGGGTTACCGAGCAGGAAAGCACGCAGGTTACTTTTTCTCCTTCTTTTAAATGACCACGTTCTTTTTCGAATTCCAGCGCTTGCTCCAGACCGTTCAACCCGTAAATGATTTCGTTATTTTCCAT
>JALXCH010000284.1 GCA_026991005.1 Calditrichia bacterium
GCACAAAGTGAAATAGGTATAGGTCACTACATTGTCATTTTAAAGAAACGAATAAAAAAAATCAACAGGTTACGGAGTCTTTGGAATCAAAAAAGCTCAATTTTGAGGAAATTTTGTTCAAGATGGGCTAAAGCCCAATTTATAGTTTGGGCCTTAAGTTCCCCGAGCTAAAAGCTCGGGGCTATATTTTACTTTGAATGACAATAAATAAATATTCTGTTGACATTGTATTTTCACACAGCCTCTTCAGGCATGGGAAAGAAAGATATTAGCCCATGGCCTTCCAGCCATGGGAAAGGAAAATCCCACCCGACTCAAATTCGCAGAAAAAAATACCCCACCGACCATTTTTTCCTTGACTTTTTCGGAGAAAAAGTGTAAACTATGATCGAATGTTAGCGATAACATGGAGGCCTATAATCTGATTCCGCTCTTCTCAAAATAATTCATTATTTTTTTGCTGTCCCATGTTAACGCTAACATGATAGGTCCACTTAGAAAATAGGAGGATGCCTTGAAACGAGTGATTCTGTTCCTCACCCTTTCTTTGTTTTTAAGTTGCTCTACCCAGAAAAATGAAAACGCTGCCTACCTCTGGAAACACCTCCCTCCCACAGTGCTTAGCGAACAGGAAATCCAGCAGGAATTTGAGGCAAAATTGCAGAAAGTTCTGGATTTTCTGAAGAAGGAAAAATTGGGTGGCATGCTCTTAACCCAGGTGCGAAATGTTCGCTGGCTAACGGCCGGAACGGTAAATACCCAGATTGTGCTCAATAAAGATGTGGGAGCAGCTTCTTTGCTCATCTTGGCGGATGGCAAAAAATATCTGATTTGCAATGGCAGCGAAGCTCCCCGCTTAATGAATGAATCCCTTAAAAAATTCGGGTTCCAGTTAAAACAATACAACTGGTACGAAGCCAATCCCCTAAAAGACGTGCGAGGAGAACTGCTGCTGGAAATCGCCGGGGACAAAAAAGTTGGTAGCGACGTCCCGTTCCCCAACACCGTTCTGGTGGCAGACAAATTCAAACCGCTGCGTTACCAGTTAATGCCCGCGGAAATCAAGCGCTATCGCTGGCTGGGGAAACAGGTGGCGGAAGCGGTGGAATCCGTTTGTCGCCAGTTACGGCCGGGAATGGATGAATACCAGATTGAGGCCATGACCGCAGAAGAGCTGTGGTCGCGAGGTATTTTGCCCACCGTTTTGCTTATTGGCGTGGACGATCGCATCTATCAATACCGCCATGCTTTGCCCGCCGGTGCCGTGCTCAAGAAGTACGCCATGGTGAATGTGGTGGCTGAAAAATGGGGAATGCCCATTGCTGTTACCCGCTTTGTGCATTTTGGACCTCTCCCCACAGAGCTCAAAGAAAAAATCCGGAAAACTGCGGAAGTTATGGCACATTACGAGGCGGCAACCGTGCCCGGGAAATCCTGTGCAGAAATTTTTGAGGAATGCAAGCAATGGTACGCTGACGTAGGTTTCCCCGGCGAATGGAAATTGCACCATCAAGGTGGTGCCATCGGTTACGACGATCGGGAGTATGTCATCTATCCCGGCATCCGGGAAGTGGTTCACGAAAACCAGGCGTTTGCCTGGAATCCCACCATTACCGGCGCGAAAGTAGAGGATACCATCATTGCTCACCGCAGCGGCATCGAAGTGATTACCCACACCGGAAACTGGCCAATGATTGAAGTTACGGTAAACGGCAAAGTTTATCCGCAACCGGATATTCTGGTCAGGGAAATTCAGCAATAACTCCACGGAATGGCAGGCTTTTCTGTGAGAATTCCCTGGGGTTGTTTACAGCCCGGGGATAAACGAAAGGCAAAGTCATGAAAATTGAGGAAACGCAGTACCAGAGTTTGGTGTGCCTCCGTCTGGAAAATGACTTCCTGCTGGCGGAATTTCTTCCGGAAATTGGCGGGAAGATGATTCGGTTGCATCATAAAATATCCGGGCGGGAGCTTTTGCTGCCTTCCCAGCTGCCCAATGGACAATATCGCATTCCAGAGTACGGAGATCTGTACGAAAATTACGATACCAGCGGATTCGATGAATGTTTTCCCACCATCGAAGCGTGTGAAGTGGAGGAAGAAGGAGGGCAGATGTTGAGCTGGCCGGACCACGGGGAGGTGTGGGCTCAACCCTGGAGCTATCAAATTCAGAACAATGGAGTGCTTTTTTCGGTACAGGGGAGGGCACTCGACTACCGTTTATTTCGCTTTGTGACCCTGCAAGCCCAGGAGCTTTTATTTCAGTATCGGTTAGAAAATCGCTCGGGCATGGGATTTCATTACATCTGGGCAGCGCACCCATTAATCCGGGTTTCGCCAGGGAGCCGAATTATACTGCCGGAAGAAGTCAATCAGGTGTTCATTAACTGGGCAACGCCACCTCAACTGGGGGAGTACGGGGAACTGAGACCCTGGCCCCTCATGGATGGGAAAGATCTTTCCGTGGTGCAGGACCGCCGAAGTGGGATTGCACTGAAATGTTTCACCAATCCCTTAAACCGTGGACAGGCGCAGATTACTTTTCCCGAATCGCAAGAAGTGCTGGCGATTGAATTTGAACCCGAAGAAAATCCCTATTTAGGCATCTGGATTACTTATGGAGGCTGGCCTGGTTATTCATCCCGCAAACACTTAACTGTGGGGCTGGAGCCTACCAGCGGACGTCCCGATTCTCTGGCCAGAGCCATGGAGCGCGGAGAATGCCGCTATTTACCGCCCGAGACAGAAACTCGCTGGGATTTGCACCTTCGGGTAGAAACGATCCGGGAAAAACATTCCACCTTTCATCCCATGGAACAGGTTCATCACGAAAACAGAGGGGAAATGGACTCATGCATGGATTAGGTCTCTCGTTTGTGGATTGGCTCATTATTGCCATTTATTTCGGTTTTGTGCTGGGAATTGGATTTTATTTGCGGCGGTTTACCCGCAGCGACGAAGATTTCTTCCTGGCAGGACGCAAAAATAGCTCCTGGGTCGCAGGGCTTGCCTTCCTGTCTGCCAATCTGGGCGCGCTGGAATTGCTGGGAATGACGGGGAACTCGTTTAAATACGGCATGTACGTAGCGCATTTTTACTGGATTGGGGCAATTCCTGCCATGCTGTTTCTGGGCATTTACATGATGCCGTTTTATTACAGCAGCCGCATTAAATCCGTGCCGGGTTACCTGAAATTGCGTTTCGATGAAAAAACCCGCGTGCTCAATGCCATCGCTTTTGCCATCATGACGCTGTTGGTTTCCGGAATCAATCTCTATGCCATGGCCCTGGTGTTGCACACCTTTCTGGGCTGGAACTGGGACATCAGCATGTGGGCATCCGCAGCCACAGTAGCTCTGTACGTTACCTTAAGCGGTTTGATGTCCGCCATTTTTACGGAAATAATTCAATTCTTCCTTATCTGGTTCGGCCTGTTTCTGGTGGCAATTCTGGGTATCATTGAAGTGGGCGGCATTCAGGAGGTGTTTCGCCGGGTACCCGAAGCCTATGCCCACCTCTGGTCCAATTCCGCCGACCCCGCCCAGAACGGTATGATGGTAAGCTGGGGTGGCATTGTTCTGGGGCTGGGGTTTGTACTCTCCTTTGGCTACTGGACCACGGATTTTCTGGTAGTTCAGCGCGCTTTTTCCGCCCGGGATTTACGTTCGGCCCGCATGGCGCCCGTCATTGCCTCGTTCTTCAAAATGGCACTGCCGTTTATTGTTGTGATTGGTGGGCTGGTGGCGCTGGTGCTGGCGCGGGATCCTTCCAGCGGTTTCTCGTTGCTGCACGATGGAAACCGCGTGAATTACGATTCGGCACTACCCATGCTCATTGCCCGCTACTATCCCACGGGATTGGTGGGGCTAGGCATCACCGCCCTGCTGGCGGGATTTATGGCCGGGCAGGCAGGCAATATCAGCGCCTTTAACACCGTATGGACGTACGATCTCTACCAATCGGTGATTAATAAAAATGCCTCCTCCACTCATCTTTTGTGGATGGGACGGGTGGCGACCATTGCGGGAATATTGATTAGCATCATTACCGCTTACTGGGCGAAAAGTATGCCTACCATTATGGATTACATGCAGGCAATCTTCTCCTGGGTCAACGCACCGTTGTTTGCCACCATGCTCCTGGGAATGTTTGTGAAATGGATTACCCCCAGCGGCGCCTTCTGGGGATTGCTGGCCGGAATGGGATCTTCCTTTACCATGTTTCTGGCTGTACGCTTCGAATGGATTTCCCGAAGCTCCATCACCCTTTCCCGGGTAGCCAGCGATATGGCTGCCAATTTCTGGCGTGCCTGGTGGGCATGGTTGATTTGTTTTGGGGTTACCATACTGGTGAGCCTCTTCACCAAAAAGAAACCGGAAGAAGAACTGGTGGGTCTGGTGAAGGGCCTTACAAAGGAAACCGTGGGTCAGCCCGTGCCCCTGCTTAAAAAACCGGAGTTCTGGGCGGTTCTCTCGTTCATCGTTCTCATTATTTTGAATGTCTATTTCTGGTAAAAACGGAGGTTGTTCCAATGGCACCAAAGGAAGCGAAAATGAAACCCATCTGGTACTTTGTAGGATTAGTTCTTTCGTTAATGGGAGGCATCATTTTCCTGAACGGAATTTACCATTTGTTTGTAAAGCACAGTACGCAAAAAGTCCTGGCGCATCTATATCCGGACGTTTGGTGGGGCGGGTTGATGCTACTTTTCGGGGTGTTTTTTGTACTCATTTCCCGAAAACAGGTGGTGGAATAGCATGCAGAGATTACCGGAGTTAGTCCAGAAAAAATTTCGTGAGATATTTGGGGGAGAGCCAATTTTAATCCGTTCGCCCGGACGGGTGAATTTGATTGGAGAGCATACCGATTACAACGAAGGATTTGTTCTCCCGGCGGCAATCAATCATGCCATTTATTTTGCCGTGGCACTGCAATCGGATTCCCGCTGCCATTTCTATGCCTACGATGTGCAGGAATCGTTTGTCTGCGACACACGGTCGTTCTGGAAGAGCGAACCTTCCTGGGCGAATTATTTAATGGGCGTACTGGATGAATACCGCAAATTGGGTTACGAAATCCCCGGGGTACAGTGCGTTTTTGGTGGGGATATACCTATTGCCGCAGGTCTTTCTTCATCTGCGGCGCTGGAGGCGGGATTTGCCTTTGCCCTCAATCACCTGATGGGCTGGGACCTGGAACCGATGGAGTTGGTGAAACTGGCCCAGCGTGCAGAAAATGAGTTTGTGGGAGTTCAGTGCGGCATAATGGATCAGTTTGCCAATATCTTCGGAAGGGAGAAGAAAGTCATTCGCCTGGATTGCCGTACTCTGGAGCATGAGTATTACCCCTTCGATCGGGAAGATGTGCGCATTGTGTTGTGCGATAGTGGAGTAAGTCGGGAACTCCACGCTTCCGAGTACAACCTGCGTCGGCAGCAGTGCGAACAGGCTGTGGCGGTGCTGCAACGGAGCAATCCGCAGGTGCGCAGCTTGCGGGATGTAACCCTGGAGATGCTGATTGAGCACCGAAAGGAAATGCCTCCGGTTGTTTTCCGGCGAGCAAAGTATGTACTGGAAGAAAATGAACGGGTATTGCAGGCCTGTCGCAGGCTTAAGGAAAATAATTTTGAGGCTTTTGGAGATTTGATGTATGCCTCGCACGCCGGGCTGCGGGACGATTACCAGGTGAGCTGTGATGAACTGGACTTGCTGGTAAATGCCACCTTCGAGATGGAGGGTGTTCTGGGAGCTCGTTTGATGGGAGCGGGTTTTGGGGGGTGTACCATTAATCTGGTGTGGCAGGATTACCTAAAAGAATTTTTACGCGAGATGGAAAGAGTGTACCACGAACAATTGATGCGGGAGCCGAAAATTTACGTCACCGGAATTGTTGCGGGGACCTCAGTGATGAATGGGTAGCCCGATAACAGGAAAGGGGGTGATAGCTACCAAAAGCAAGAAATTTCGGAGAGGAGAGTTCTTTATCAGGAGGACAAAGACCGGAGAACATGGTGTTCTCAAATAATTTCCTCATAAACCAAATTAAGAGGAGGTCGTTATGAGTCTGTTTAAAC
>JALXCH010000285.1 GCA_026991005.1 Calditrichia bacterium
TCAGTGGTAGCAAAAAAGGAAAGGAACAGATTGTGAAAGGACGTTTAACCTCTCTGGATGCGTTTCGTGGCCTCACTATTGCGGGAATGATTCTGGTAAACAATCCCGGTAGCTGGGCGCATGTGTATCCCCCATTGCTTCATGCGGAATGGAACGGCTGGACGCCAACGGATTTGATATTCCCCTTTTTCCTCTTCATCGTGGGGGTGGCAATTACCCTCTCACTTTCCAAACATCGCGCCACCCACGACAAGGCCTTCCTCTACAAAAAAATCGTACGTCGCACCCTGATTATTTTCGGCCTGGGATTGTTTCTCAACGGTTTCCCCTATTTCCACCTGTCCCACATTCGCATCATGGGGGTATTACAACGGATTGCGATTGTGTACTTTTTTGCAGCCATCATCACCCTGAATTTCGACTGGAAGAAGCAGGCGGGCATTGCCGCAGCTTTGCTGCTGGGTTACTGGGCGATGATGAAACTGATTCCCGTTCCGGGACACGGCGCCGGAGATTTAAGCGTGGAAGGCAATTTGGCTGCTTACATTGACAATCTGATTTTACACGGGCACATGTGGCGCAAAACCTGGGATCCGGAGGGGTTGTTGAGTACCCTGCCGGCCATTGCTACCGCCTTAAGCGGAGTGCTTACCGGGGAGTGGTTGTTGAGCGGGCGCGATCGGCGGGATATTGCCGGATGGATGTTTGTGGTTGGCTGGATTGCCATCGTGGTGGGATTGTTCTGGGGCATTGTCTTCCCCATCAACAAATCCCTGTGGACCAGCAGCTACGTGGTGTTTACCTCCGGAGCCGCATTGCAATTCCTGGGCTTCTGCTACTGGCTCATCGATGTGAAAGGCATTCGCAAATGGGCAACTCCCGCCATCGTGTACGGGATGAATGCCATTGCCGTGTTTACCCTCTCCATTCTGGTGGTAAAAATTCTCATTCGGGTAAAAATCGCCACCGCCACGGGAGACAAAATTTCCCTGTACAGCTGGCTTTATCGCCATCTCTTCCTCACCTGGCTGGATCCCATCAACGCCTCCCTGGCTTTCGCCATTACCAACGTTCTTTTCTGGCTGGGTGCCATGTGGATTTTGTACCGGAAGCAGATTTTTATCAAAATTTAAATGTTATGAAAGAAAACCACTGAAGACACAGAAGACACTGAAATAAATGATTGTTTTCTTGTAATACCTAAAGACAATGATTAAAGATTTGAGAAATTATTGGAAAAAGCTTGCAGTTAATCTTTTGAATTTTTCAGTTATGGAACAAAAGAAACATTGAGAATTCATATTTGTTTTTGTTTCCAACTGTATCTATTCGTGGTAATTCGTGTAATTCGTGGTTGACCTGAATATTTCTAAAAATATGGAGTATCCTTTTGAGCAAAATTTCTCTTTTCGCACTTTTCTTTATTTTTCTGTTAAGTTGTCACAAAAAAGAATCCACCCAGCCGGAGCCCGAACCGCCGACACCCTCTAATCGCGTGGCCGGTTTTCGAGCTTCCCGAATTTTGAGCAGCTACCCCAATCACCAATTCCCCTCCCGGGAATACTGGCAGATGGTGGCAGACAGCATGGCCGCTAAATTCGATTCCACCGCTCCGGGCGGCATCTGGATCGTCAGCCTGTACCAGGACAACGGCTACACCCGGCTCAACTTCCCGGTTTTTGGACAACCCGACCCTTACATTCAATCCATTAACGACGAACAGAACGATGCCTATCTGGATTACTTCGATCAGCACGGAACACGCATCTGGCTGCAGGTGGAACCCGGCGCCGCCAGCGTGGATACCCTGATTTACCTGGTGCTCTCCCGGTACCAGAACCATCCCTGTGTGGTGGGATTTGGCGTGGATGTGGAATGGTACATGACCCAGCAATATTCGGGCGGAAAGCAGGTCACGGATGAAGAAGCGCAACGCTGGGAAGCGAAAGTAAAAAAGTTCAATCCCGATTACACCCTTTTCCTGAAGCATTACACCGCTTCCCGGATGCCGCCCACCTATCGGGGCGACATCATTTTTGTGGACGATAGCCAGGGATTCAGCGGCTATTCCCGTCCTTTCGATGCCATGGTGAATGCTTTTTACGATTGGGGACAGAGATTTTCGCCCGCCAGGGTAGCGTTTCAGTACGGGTATCCCAACGATCAATCCTGGTGGCAAAATCTCTCCGATCCCCCGGGCGATATCGGCCGTCGATTGATTGAAGTCATTCCCAATTGCTACGGACTGTTCTGGGTAGATTTTACCGTCACCCAGGTGTTCCCGATAAACTAACCACCGGAGTAAGCTCATGAAACGATTCCAGCTATTTCTGCTGTTTCTGGCAATGCTTATCTTGTTTTGTAGTAAACCCTCTCCCCATCCCCGGGTGCTCACGGGACTGGACAATATTCAGGAATACGCCGAGCTGTTTCGGGGAAAGCGGGTGGGCATCATCACCAATCACACCGCAATAAACTCCCGCGGCGAGCACGTCATCGATGTATTCGACAAAATGGAAGGGGTCACCATCACCGCGCTGTTTGGCCCGGAACATGGCATTCGCGGACACGCCGAAGCAGGCGCTAAAGTTCGTTCCGATTACAATCCTACCAAAGGCATCCCCATTTACAGCCTGTACGGCAAAACCCGCAAACCCACTCCCGAGATGCTAAAGGATGTGGATATCCTGGTGTTCGACATCCAGGACATCGGGGTGCGTTACTACACCTACATCTACACCATGGGATTGGCTATGGAAGCCGCTGCCGAGCAGGGCATCCCGTTCGTGGTGCTGGATCGCCCCAATCCTCTGAACGGCGTAGCGGTGGAGGGCAACATTCTGGAACCCGAATTCCGCAGTTTTGTGGGGCTCTATCCCCTGCCGGTACGTCACGGAATGACGGTGGGCGAACTGGCACGCATGATTAACGGCGAGGGATGGCTGGCTAACGGGGTGCACGCAGACCTCACCGTCATTCCCCTGAAGAACTGGAAGCGTTCCCAGTGGTTCGACCAGACCGGGCTAACATTCATTAAAACCTCCCCCAACATGCCGGACCTGGAGACGGCCACGGTGTATCCCGGCATCTGTTTGCTGGAAGGCACCAACGTTTCCGCGGGTCGCGGTACCAATATGCCCTTTAAAATCTTCGGTGCGCCCTGGGTAAACAGTCAGAAACTGGCAAAAGGAATGAATCTGTTGAATCTGCCCGGAGTCACTTTTCGGGATACCACCTTCACGCCCGTTTCCCTCCCCGGTGCAGCCCTGCATCCCAAGTTTCAGGATAAATTGTGCCGGGGTCTGCACATTGTCGTAACCGACCGGGACACATTCCGTCCCTTCCTCACCGGGATTTTCCTGGTCAACTGCCTTTACCGGCTGCACCCGGATAGTTTCCAGTGGCGCGCTTCCCATTTCGACCGCCTCTGCGGCACCGATAAAATCCGGCAGGCTATTATCAACCATCAGGACATCAAAGCATTGCCGCAAAGCTGGCAGGAGGATTTGAAAGCATTTTTAAAGAAAAGGAAAAAGTATTTGTTGTATTAGTCCCACAATTCCCCGGCATCTATTAGATGCCGGGGAATTGTAAAAAAAGGAGGAAAAGCACAATGACCCCAGTTGTTTACCCCAATCTGAAAATTACCAACATTCGCATTTACAAACTGGATATTCCGCGTAAAGATGTGTTCACCATCGCCACCATGAGTCTGGACAAATGCGAGAACGTTCTGGTACAGGTGGAAACCAACGAAGGTATTACCGGCTGGGGAGAAGCCTCCCCCTTCCATGCCATTGTGGGCGAGACCCAGCGCATCGATCTGGCGGCGGCTCTGGACCTGCGCGAGATTCTGCTGAATAAGAATCCCCTGAACATCGCTGCTCTGGTGAACTTAATGGATTACTACCTGCCCAACAATCCCACCATCAAAAGCGCTTTCGACATGGCGCTGTACGATATTGCCGCCAGAGCAGCGGGGCTCCCACTCTACCTATTTTTAGGTGGCGAAAAGCGTCCCCTGGAAACCGATTTTACTTTGAGCATCGGTAGTGCCGTGGAAGCCAGCGAAAAAGCCCGCCAGGTACTGGAAATGGGTTACCGCATGATTAAAGTGAAAGTGGGGATTAACAACCGGGAAGATTACCAGCGGCTGGAGAACATTCGCAAGGCAGTGGGCGAGGAACCGGTAATCCGCATCGATGCCAACCAGGGCTGGAACCGCATTCAAGCCGTGAACAATTTGAAGCGCTTCGAGCCCTTCGGAATTGAATTTGTGGAACAGCCCTGCCGTGCCAGCGATTCCCAGGGACTGAAATACATCAGCGACCATTCCCCCATCCCGGTGATGGCAGACGAATCCATCTTCTCCCCCTTCGATGCTATTAACCTGATACGAGCGGACGCCGTGCCATACTTCAATGTGAAGCTCTCCAAATCCGGCGGCATTTACAACGCCCTGCGCATTGCCCACATTGCCGAAGCAGGCGGACGGGTGTGCATGGTGGGTTGCATGTCCGAGAGTCCCCTGGGACTCACCGCCGCTGCTCATCTGGCGCTGTCCAGCCCGGTGTTCCAGTTCTTCGATCTGGACTCCTTCCTGGAGCATGCCGAAAATCCCATCCTCGGCGGGGTAACCATTGAAAAAGGGATGGTGGAAGTCCCGGACGCCCCCGGCCTGGGAGCGGAGCCCGACCCCGCTTACTTGAAAAAGCTGGAGGAAGTACGATAGTGCTGGGTCCGGAAATCACTCCGGTGGAAGAAAACTACGTGTTGTTTCAGGGGAAGAAACTGCTCTACTTCGGCGGCACGGATTACCATCGGCTCTCCCGTCACCGGCTCATTCGAGAGGCAGCCGCCCGCGCCGTCGAGCAGTACGGATTAAGTTCCACCGGCTCCCGGGCAACCACCGGCAATCATCCCCTCTATCGGGAACTAGAGGAAACGCTGGCCCGTTTTTTTGATACCGAAGCGGCTCTGGTGTGTGCCAGCGGCTATCTGGCCAACACCATTTTGCTGCAAACCATCGCCGGAGAGTTTACCCACCTTTTCGTTGACGAAGGGGCCCATTCCAGTTTAATCGACGCCGCGCGACAAAGCGGGAAGCCGATGGTGTTTTTTCATCATCGGAATGTGGCGGACCTGTCGGCACGATTGCAGGAATACAGCCATTCTGACCTCTGCCCGCTAATCCTCACCGATGGCGTATTCCCTGCAAAAGGAGAAATGACACCGCTGCGGGAATATGCTGAACTGGCCCACTTCTACTCCGGTAAATTGCTCATCGACGATGCCCACGGCATGGGAGTGCTGGGTAAAACCGGTCGAGGCAGTGCCGAGGAGGCAAATTTACCCGGGGACATCTATTACCAGACCGGCACCCTGAGCAAAGCGTTCGGTACGTTTGGGGGAATCATCACCGGCAGCGCGGAGCTGATTCAGCGAATCCAGAGCGATAGTGCTGCGTTCATTGGGAGCACCGGACTTCCCCTTCCCATAGCAGCGGCAGCAACTGCGGCAGTGCGCTATTTAACGGAACATCCGGAATTAGTTCACCAGCTCCGCCACAAAACCCTTTACCTGAAAGAACAACTCAATTTTCTGGGAATACCCCTCCCCCGAACGCCTGTTCCCATCATTTCCCTTACCGTTAAACAAGAAGAGAGAAAAGAACATCTTTACCAATTGCTTTTGGACAACGGTATTTTTCCTTCCTTCAACGAATATCCCGGTGGACCGGAGGGAGGGCATTTCCGGTTTGTCATTTCCAGTCGGCATACGGAGAAACAGATTTCCCTATTGATTAAAACGATCAAAACATTTACAGAGCAAGCCAAATGAACTTCGATCAGGCTTATTCCATTTCCCAACAAATCAAGCGGAGCAAACTCACTTAACAGAAAAACGAACTTTACCGGGTTGCCATTCGCTCAGAAATTCCCGATGCTATTCTTAATTTTTTATCATAATAAGAGAATTTCTATGTTTTAGACAACTTATTTACTTCAAAGCCAAAAGGGGGAAAAATCTCCCGTCCAAAGAGTTATACTCTTTGGTT